>JBBTBY010000137.1:0-24028 GCA_038043445.1 Spirochaetota bacterium | reverse complement strand
GACCTCCAGATGGCGGCGAAAGTACAGCGGGGACTCCTTCCCGCATTGCCGACCGCCGGGCGCTACGATGTGGCCGTACACTACGAAGCATACTCATATGTATCCGGCGACTTCTACGATTTCTACACCGACGATAACGGTGCGCTCACCGGTCTGGTCCTGTTCGACGTATCCGGTCACGGCGTTTCCTCAGGTCTTATCACCACGCTCGTACGCCCCATACTCTACCGCATGTTCACGCCGGACACGAGCGTGCCGCTCTCCGAAGTGATAGCAAAGGCGAACAGAAGCATCATCAAAGCGAAAGGCGATGTGGACAATTACCTTACCTGCATCATGCTCCGCTTTGCCGGTGAGGAGATACAATATGTCAATGCGGGGCATCCCGATCTCATCAGAAAAGATTCGGCGAATGGCATTGTGCCGATAAAAAACGATGGCACCGCAGTGCAGGGTGCGTTCATGGGCCATGAAGGGATGATCGAATTCTTCGAAGAGACCAATCACGAATATCGTTTTGCGATGAAGAAAGGGGATACCTTCCTGCTGTTCACCGACGGTCTTATCGAAGCGAAATCACCCGACAAGACCGAATTCGGCATGGAAAACATAAAACGTGTCCTTGCCGAAGCACCGTCGAATACTACCGCAGCGGAATTGATAGCGCGCTTTGTCGATGCGGGTGAACGACACCGCAGCGGGGCGCCGCTCTCCGACGACATCACGATAGTCGTTGTGAAGGTGCGCGCCTAAAGCAGCGCTATCACCGTGAGCGGCGTACTCCGCGACGCATCCTCCGGCGCGACGACGACAAGCTCCCCTTTCGTTTCGTCATATGCATACGCATCGGCAGCTGTCTCTTTGCCGTTCACCGCGACCGCACGCGGCCGTTCATCGATATGCATCACCACCGCATACTGACGCGCTTTCGGCATCCCGTCATAATCGCCCTTGCGCGGCTCAATGGTCACGGTTATCGCGCTCTCCGTCATCGAACATCGCATCTCTGTAACGGAGATCTTCCCGTCGCGATACTGATAGCTTATCCCGTCATCCTCGTACATCGTGAACGAGCTTTCGCCCGACGGATACACATCGACGGTCACGGTCTCGACAGAACGCTGCCCGACATGGTCCATGAGGGGATACTGCGGTATGATGGCGCCCGCACGGATGAAAAGCGGTCCGCCACGTTCCTTCGGCACTTCGCAGACGATATCCTTCGGCCCCGTATGCATGACACCGGTCCAGAGGTCCATCCACTGTCCTTCGGGGAGATGCATCTTGTCGGTGAACGCCGCAACAAGGAAGGCATCGCCGAACAGGTATTGATTGATGAGCGAATCGCCCGCCGGGTCGTCGGGGAAGGCGAGCGGCATTCCGCGCAGTATCGGCATACCCGTCCTTTCGGCAATGTGCGCCATCGAATAGATATACGGGATGAGGCGATAGCGCAGTGACGCATAGAACTTGAATATGGGAAGGAGCGTATCGCCGAGGAGCCACGGGTGGCGCCAATACGCCCAGCTGCACACCTGCGACCACGGCTGCAGAAAACCGAAATGAATGCCGGCAGGAGTGAACACATCCATATCACAGCTCGTGTTCACGTGTCCTGACATGCCGTGATTGATCATCGAGATAAGGGGCTTAGGCCCGCCGCCGGTATCACCCGCCCATGTCGCGCTGAACTGCTGTATACCCGTGTAGCCGCCCGATGAGTACACCATCGAGCGGTGCTTCGTATGGTCGACGAAACCGTTATGCATCTGCTTGTTGAGTATGGCCGGATAGAGATTGTGCATCTCCTCGTCGTCCATGCCGTTGCCCCATTTCCGGTCGGGGTGTTCATTCACCTGGAGCGCACCGTCCAATTTGAACGCGGACGCCCCGTCGTCAACGAATTTCTTCAGATGCTCGAACCAGGGTATTTCCGGTTTCGTGAGCTTATCCATGAGCGTCGGGCCGTGGCCGAAATTCTGGTCCTGTTCAAAATCATCTTCGCTGCGTTTTTCGGCCTTCACTTCCAGCCGTGATGTATCGATGTCGCCCTGTGCGCGGCGTTCTTCCTCGAAGCTCAAGTCATAATCGGAGCAGAGCCACAGGCTCACCTTGAAACCGAGCCTCCGGGCCGCCCCCATAAAGGTCTGATCATTGCCGCCGGAGACATCGCCCTGCTTTCTCACCCATGACGGTATGGCGAAGCGCTCCGGATGCCAGTCCTTATCGATGGAATAATCATAGTACTTCGACATCCACCCCGGCTCAAGGCCGATCACATCGCAGGGTATGCCTTCGCGGCGGAGATTGAGGCAATCATCCACCATTTCACGCGCGTTCGCCTGCTGATTGCATACGAAGGTCAGTCCGTACGCCCAGAGCGGGAGCAGCTTCGGGCGGCCCGCGATGAACGTGTAGCGGTCGAGGAGCTCGGGGAGCGTAACGCCCGCAAAGAGAAAGATATCCAATTCGCCGCGACGTCCCCAGAAGCGGAGCGCATCATTATCCTTATACCCCGCGTCGATGTAATGCTTCCATGTCGTGTTGAGGAGCATGGCCCAGCCGTTGGTGCTCATGAGAAATGGTATCGGAACGTATGATGCAACGTTCTTCACCCACATCACCGTGCGGAAACCGCGCTTCTGTATGCGCTCTCGCGTGACATCGCCCATCCCGTAGAGCTTCTCATCCTTTGTCAGCGTACACTGACCGCCCCAGCCATCGTCGGTACCGGACCAGAGCGATGTACATTCCCATCGCACACGGCCGTTCAGAGAAAGCGATATCCCTCTGTCGTCGATGCAGAGCGTTGCCCCGCCGGCATCGATGATGGTCGCACCGCCCTCGGTGCGTACCGCTGCATCGATCGAAACATCATTCTTCAGTATACCGTAGCGGGTGAGCGCTGGCTCCGTGAAATCGCCGGTGCGGCTCAGCCGTACACGGAATGAATGTGCGGTGAGCGCCGTTACACGTATGACCCCGTTCTTCGTCGATATATCATGATGTGCCATGCGGCCCTCCGGGATCACTGTCGGCGAATAGTATCGTACGGAACAACGATGTCAATGGGGGTCAGCGCCGGTTCACCAGTGCCTGGAACGCGGCATGCCCGCGGACGCTCGTAAACGCCGGGTCCGCGGCAGCCCGCTTCGCGAACGCGCGGTCGCGCTTTATCGCTTCGGAAAGGTAGTCGAGCATCTCGGCTATCTGCCCCGGGGTGCTCGTGAGCTCTGCAAGAAGATAGTATACGTGCGGATCATCACAACGCCGCTCAAGCGCCTTATCACAGGCATCACGCGCCTCGTTCGTCTTACCGAGCGCTGCGAGCACACGCCCTTTCCCGAACCATGCCAGCGGGTTCTCATTGCTCACGCTGATCGACCGCGCATAGTGTTCGAGCGCATCCCCATAGCGCCGCGTACCCTCGTACAGTCCCGCCGCATACAGCCAGCAGTCCGCCCGCTCGGGATCGATCGCGGCCGCTTTCCGATAGGATGCAATGGCGTCGTTCGTCCGGCCGATGACCGTCTGCGCTATCGCAAGGTTGTTCCACGACCAGAAATTGCCGGCATCGATGCGGTTCGCCTCGGTATAGGCCTTTACCGCCGCTCCATGCTGCTTAAGGAGCTGATGAGAATAGCCCTTATTGAACCACACCGATGATGAATCGGCGGATATCGCTATCGCCTTGTCGAAAACGGGCAGCGCTGCGGCGAATTTTTTCGCATGCATGAGATCGGCCGCATTCGTGGCATATTCGTACCAGGTGATCATGGAAAGTATCCGTTCGACCGCGCGGGCGTCCGGGCGATACCGCGCTCGAGACGCATCGTCATTGAGCGCCCATTCGCAGCCGAAGCGGTTCTCGCGCAGGAACGCGTTCCAGTCATCATCAAGCTGCGCTACGCCGCCCGGATAGTACCGATCGGCGAGAGCGGTATCGGGCTCCATCCCCATGCGCGTAAGCATCGAGGTGAATATCTTTGCACGGGCCGGGTCGACGAGAAAAAAGAACACGAGCGACCATGACAGCCGATACGGCTCGTAGCCGCTGTTCTGAAAAAGCAAACGGCTCTCTTTCTGCCCCATGAAATTGGTGATATGCGGAAGCTGCCTGTCACCGGCACGAAGGGAAAGATTATTGAACGTCACCTCCGACGACCTCGGGTCGAACACGACGACGCCGCCGAATTTCATGCGCTCGAAGAACACGGCAAGCCCCTCGTTCGCCCACAGCGAGAGGGACGGGAAGAGCCGCCTGTTGATGAGATGGCATATCTCGTGCACCGTCGTCTTGAACGCCTCGTCGCGGTCGGCGCGCGCGGGGTCCCAGACTATTACCGCATGCTTTTTCGCATCATAGTAATACCCGTAATCGGTGCCCCCGGGATAATCATCCTCCTTGAGCTGAAAGTCCTTATACCGGCTGAAATCGCCGAACATGATGAGCGTTATCGGGTACGGTTTTCGGACGCCGAACATGACGGAATACGCCTCGCTCAGATCGACAAGGGCGTTACTGATGGACGACAGTTCATCTTCGGTGAGCGAAAGATATCTCTGCTCTATCGTTATCGGCTGCGCCGAACAATATCCGGCGGAGAGGATGAGAAGGACGGCCGCCGCCGATACCAATATCCCGATACTACTGCTTGAACGGCATGTCATTCTTGAAATCCGGGAAATAGACCTCATTGCTCCCCAACTCCTGCGCGAGGATATGCGTGAACCCGAGCGACGAAGCGTATTCTATCACATCGTGGTATTCCTGTGCGGTGACCGTGCGCGCGAGCGGCGGGTGTTCTGCCGCGCGATGCTTCGGCGCATATTGGCTCATGAGAGAGAGGGTTGCATCCTTCATCCCCGAATCGGAAAGCCAGAGCAGGAGGTCATAGCTCCCGGCGATATCATCGGGCAGCACAAGATGACGGATGATGGTGCCGTGTCGCGCCACCCCTTCATGGACCTCGAGCGCGCCGGTCTGGCGGTACATCTCGCGTATCGCCGCACGGTTAGCCGACACATAATTCTCTGCGCCCGAATACTTTTTCGCGAGCGCATCCGTGCTGTACTTGGCGTCCGGGAGATAGATATCGATGATGCCGTCAAGGAGCCGCAGCACCGGAACGGAATCGTAGCCATTGGTATTATAGACGAGCGGAAGGTTCATGCCGCGTTCGCTCGCTATCGCTACCGCCTCGAGCAATGGATAGAGATAGTGCGTCGGCGAGACCAGATTGATATTGACCGCGCCTTTCACGGCAAGGTCGTGATACCGCTCGGCGAGCATATCCGGATCGACGATGGAGCCCGCGCCCTCATGGCTTATCTGATGGTTCTGGCAATATACGCAGGCGAGATTGCATCGCGAGAAGAACACGGTGCCCGATCCGCCCTTCCCGACGAGCGGCGGCTCCTCGCCGAAATGGAGCGTGTGCGATGATACTTCCGCATTGCGGAAATTTCCCGTTGTCCTGCATGTTCCGCGAGCGCCGGCGACACGATTGACGCCGCACCCATGACCGCAGGATATGCAGGCAGTGAGCATGCGGGCGAGCGACGGAAGCATCGTCCGTATCCGTTCATGTCGTTCTCTATGCGATGGCGCACGCAGCATGCTGCTCTCTCAGTTCGAGTGTCCTCAGTGTATATCGCCCCAATTCTCGCCGACATGCACCTGCGCGATGAGCGGAACGGAAAGATGCATGGCATCCTCCATGGCATGTTTTATCAGCGCCGCGACAGCATCGGCGGACCCCGTCGGCGTCTCGATGACGAGTTCATCATGCACCTGCATGATAACGTACGCATCCGGATGACGTGCGGCAAGTTCGCGATCGCAATCGGCCATGGCTATCTTGATAAGGTCCGCGGCGCTCCCCTGCACCACCGTGTTCACGGCGATACGCTCCGCCTCGGCACGCAGTGTCGCATTGCGCGAAGCGATGTTCTCTATCGTACGGCGGCGCCCCATTATCGTCTCCACATAGCCCTTATCACGCGCACCGTCCACGGCAGCCTGGGTGAAATCCTTCACCGATGCGTACATCGCGAAATAGCTTTTTATGAATTGATCGGCCTCCGCGCGGGATATACCGAGCTCTTTCGATAATCCGAACGGCGTCTTCCCGTAGACAATGCTGAAATTGATTATCTTCGCGACATGCCGCATCGACGGGGTTACGTTCTTCTCGGACACCGAATACAGGCGCATCGCCGTTTTTCTGTGGATATCCTCGCCGGATGCGAACGCATGCGCGAGGGCTTTGTCACCGCTCACATGAGCGAGTACGCGCAGTTCTATCTGCGAATAATCGGCGCTGATAAGGGACGTGCCCTCGGGCGCACGGAACGCCCGACGTATCGAACGCCCCTCCTCGATGACCGGTATGTTCTGGAGGTTCGGGTCGCTCGACGAAAGCCGCCCTGTCGCCGCCACCGTCTGATTGTAGCTCGTGTGAATGCGTCCGGTAGCCTTGTTCACGAGCGTCGGCAGCACATCGACATAGGTGTTCTTCAGCTTTGAAAATGTCCTGTGCTCCATGAGATGCCGCGCGATCGCATGCTTTTCGGCAAGTTTTGCGAGCACTTCCTCGTCGGTGGAATATCCCGTCTTCGTCTTCTTCCCATGCTCAAGCTGCATATGGTCGAAAAGCGTTTCCGCTATCTGCTTGGGAGAGCCGAGATTGAATTCCTTCCCCGCCTCGGCGAACACCTTCTTCTCGAGCGATGCGAGGCGCTTGCCGTAGTCGTCGGAAAGCTCCGCGAGACGTCCGGTATCGATGTACACCCCGCGATATTCCATGCACGCGAGCACCTTCACGAGCGGCATCTCAAGCTCAAAGAAGAGTTTCTCAAGATCGCGCTCCGTAAGCTTCGGTGCACAGTACTCGTAGAGCCGGAACGTGATGTCCGCATCCTCGCAGGCGTATTTCAGCACCGTATCTAGATCGACATCGAGGAGCGTCTTCGTCGCATTGTCGGTGATGTCCTTGTACTTGAGCGTATCGTATCCGAGATATTCCTTCGCGGTGAAATCCATATTGTGATACCGCTGTCCCGGATTGATGAGATAGGACGCTATCATGGTATCAAAATAGATATTATCGAGCGATACTCCGACGGCGCGGCAGACCTTGTACTCGAATTTCAGGTTCTGCCCGACGATGCGTATACCCGGCGCGGTCACCGTCTTCCATACCATAGCAAGCGTCTTTTCGCGATCGAGCGGCGTGCGCCCCGAGAGATCGATATAGAACGCCTCATGCGCCTTCATACTGAACGAAATGCCGATTATCCTCGATGCGAACACATCGAGTCCCGTCGTCTCAAAATCCATGGCAAAGAATCGCTTCGCCGCAAGGTCGGCAAGGAGCGATGAGAGCATCGCCTCGTTCTCGATGAGATAATAATGCACCGGCGGTACATCCGCCTTCGGCTTCTCCACTGCCGGGGGTATGAACTTTTCCGACTGAGCCGACTCGGATGATGCCTCGTTCGGCACAGCAGCACTTGAACCGCCGATGAACACTTCTACCTTTTTCCGAATCGCGCGGAGCTCAAGGCGGTCGAGTATCGCAAGCGTCTGTGATACATCCGCCGCCTGTTTCTCGAACGCGCTGTACGGGAGACCGATATCGATATCGCGCTTTATTGTGCACAGCTCGCGGGAGAGATACGCCTTCTCCCTGCCGTTCACGAGCTTTTCCTTGAGCTTTCCCTGTATCACCTCTATGTTCTCATACACGCCGTCAAGCGATCCGAAATCGGTGATGAGCTTCAGCGCCGTCTTCTCGCCCACGCCGGGAACGCCGGGAATATTGTCCGATGCATCGCCCATGAGCGCAAGGAGATCGATGATGCGCTCGGGGTACACGCCGCGGCGCTTGAACACGCCCTCACGGTCGTACTCCACGAGATTGTTCTCCCTGTCGCTCGCGATGACGACGGTATTATCGTCCACAAGCTGCATCACGTCCTTATCCGGCGAATAGATGATGGTGCGTACCTTCTCTTTCTTATTGAGCTCGGCGATGGTGCCGACGATGTCATCCGCCTCAAAATCGTCGAAACGGAGCTTGGGAAGATGCATCGCATCGATGAGCTCGTAGAGGAGCGGGATCTGCGAGCGGAGGTCCTCCGGCATGCTCTCGCGGTTCGCCTTGTATTCGGGGTATATCTTCTGGCGGAACGTATCGCGCGTGGAGTCGAGGGCTATGCAGGTATAATCGGCGGGGTATTTCTCGATGAGCGAGAAGTACGTCCTCAGAAACCCGAATATCGCCGATGTGTTCTCCCCCTTGGAATTGACGAGGGGGTTCTTCAGCATGATATAGTAATAGCGATAGATGATGCCGAACGTGTCGATGACGAGGAATTTTTTCATCGATACCGCCGGGACATCACTTCTTTATCTTCCACGCGAGCATACCCGGATAGAAGTCGAGCCCTGCCGGCGACAGCTCGATGCCGGTAAAGCGATCATCGATGGCAACGAGCGCGTTGCGCGCCCAGAGGAACGTGTACGGACATTCATCGTTAAGCACCGCATGCACACGCCGATATATCGCTGCACGTTTCGCCTGGTCAAATTCGCGTATGCCCTCATCACAGAGGCGGTCGACCTCGGCATTGCGGTAGCTGTAGTAGTTGAGCCCTTCGGCTATCTCGCGGGAGTGGAAAAGCTGCGTAGGATCGGGATCGATAGAAAGGCTCCACCCGAGCAGGCATGCGGTGAATTGCTTGCTGTGTATCTTCTTGGTATACGCCGACCATTCGATCTTGTGCAGATCGAGCGTTACTCCGATCTTTGCGAGATTTTCCTTAAGGAGGATGAGCGTAGCCTCCCCCTCGGTGGACGATTCGCCGTAGAGTATCTCAAACCGGAAATCGATCTTTTTCCCGTTCACCGATCTGTCGAGTACGCCGTCCTTGTCAGAATCGCTCCAGCCGGCGGAGGAGAGCAGCGCAGCGCTTATTTTCATATCGAACGGATACGCCCGCACCGCTTTATTGTACGCCCACACATCAGGATGGAACGGCCCGGAAATGGCGCGCGCGTGACCGTGCAGTATGCTCTTGATGACGGCATCGACCGGCAAGGCATGGGACATCGCCTGACGTACGCGCTTGTCGGTGAAGAACGGATTGGACCCGTCCATGTTCCATCCGATATAGGAAAAGGAAAGAACCGTGTATTCAAGCATGTGCGAACGGCGGGTGATGGAGGCATCTTTTTTCGCACGCTCCCACTGCTCGGCATTCATGGAATTGAAATCGATATCACCCCTCTTATACGCAGCGAGCCGCACCGCATCATCCTTGATCACCTTGAAAATAATGCGCTCTATCGCCGGGTTATCGCGAAAGTGGTTCGTCACTTTCGCGAGCGTAAGCTGCTGCCCCGTCTTCCATTCGACGAAGCGGTACACGCCGGTACCGATCGGTGCGCGGTTATAGGGATTGGATAGAAAATCCACGTTCTGGAATATATGCCTGGGTATTATCGATATGCCCCATGACAGGAGCGCCGGGACGAACGCCCGCTTATACGTTGCCCGGAACGTATGGTCACCAAGGGCTTCAGCCTTGACGACATCGAGAAAATCCGCGCGCTTGTTCATCGCTTTCGACAGGGGGTCCATTATCTTCTGATACGTGAACACCACATCATGCGCCGTGAATGGTTTGCCGTCATGCCATGTTACATCCTTCCTGAGATGGAATGTGTACACGAGATGATCGGGCGATATCTCCCATCGCTCGGCAAGATCTGGTATGACCGTAAGCGTCTTATCAACGGTAATGAGAGAATTGAAAACATGCCCGTACACCGCCGAACCGTATGCCTCGCTCGATGTCACCGGATTGAGCGTCACCGGCTCAGCGGGAAGCGATGTGATATACCATGCAGGGTGTGACGACGCCTGCTTCCTGCAGCCGGAGAACAGCACAACAATAACAAGAATAAGCGCGGTAACATTATATTTCATTCGCATGCCTCACATCGAACAGATTGGGGGATTATACCGTTCACGGGTAAAAATGCAATGAAATGCGCTTCGCGGTTTGTAACTTGCTATTGCGGGAAAATAAACCACCCGTTCGCTCCGCTCACTCGATAAACACAGATGAACAGATCAGAAGGGGGGGTGGGCATTGTTTTTTCGCTTCTATCTGTGTTCTCGGTGTTTATCTGCGGCAAATTTTCCACCGTACTTACATATTCACTCACCGGAAGCTAAAAGCGAAGCGACACCCGTATTCCCCCGCCGTCCGGACGCGGGACATAGGCGAGATCGTATACGGGAAAATCATAGCTCGTTATCCATATGACATAGGACACGCTGCCGATGAGCGCCGCAACCCCGGCTCCGACGCCGACGCCTATCGCTACCGAATTCCAAAACTGTGAATCGCGGTACTCCGGCATTGACTGAACGGAAGCGGCCGGCAGCGAATGGTTCTGCACATATGTACTCGCGAAATCGAAGCGCTCCTGCGAATAGATGTACGCCCCCACCGCGCATGCGCCGAGCGCCGCAGCTGAACCGAAGAAAAGATACGTGTTGCGTTCCCAGTTGAAGAAGAATTCCGCAACGCTGTCCGCGACCGGTATCGGCACGGGGCGTACCGTGAATGCACGGCGATTGGTCGATGCGATGGAGAATGCCGCGTGATAATCGCGATACCCCGGGGCGATCACCTTCATCGCATGCGATCCGAAGGGGATATCGGCACTTATGGACGTTCCCTCGCCGCGGAAATATCCGTCGATATACACCCGTGCATTGGTCAGCGGCGTCGTGACGGCGACCGCCCCGACCGACCGCGACGGCTCAAGGGTGAACGAAAGCCGCGTTGCCTGCTCGCTCGTACGGAAAACGATATTCTTATCGACGGCACGATAGCCGTCCAGTTTCATGACGATGTGATGCTTTCCGAGCGTGACCGTCGACAGCGTGATCCCATCCTCCACCTTGCCGAGATACACGCCGTCCAGATAGCACATGGCCTCGCGCGGCTCGGCGGTGATGACGACGTTCGTGGTCTTCTCGCGCGCCGAAAGCCGTATCGCCACTTCGTAGCAGAACAGCGGCAGTATCTCATCGATATCCGAGTCATCGACGACCATGCGCACCGTATGCGCGATGCGGCTGACACGCCGAAGCACCGTTGCGGATAATTCCAGCTGATACCCGTTCTTCGCAATGTCGCCGTAAATGAAGACATCCGCACCCCGTTTCGCGGCGACATCCTCGGGGTTCATTCCTGCCGGGGAGGAAAGCAGTTTGCCGTACACCGACACACGCCGCACGAAGCCGTTATTCCCGCGAATGATGATACGCCTTCCCTGGAACGGCACTATCGTTTCATTCGTCTCAAGCAGGACCAGCTCCGGGTTGCTCTCGCCGTCGACGGCAAGGATGGCCTTGTTCGTAACGAAATTCGTCGTGAGCACATGGTTCGAATTCGTCGTCACCACAGGGATGAGTATCCTGTTCAGATTGTTCGTATAGAGTATGAGATCATTGGAATGGATGACGAATTCACGCATCATCTCTATCTGTTCGGCGATCTGCTCAGGCAGCGTCGCCCCGAGATATCGATAATTACGGTCACCGGTGCGGTTGCTGAAGGTAAAAAGTTCGACCGTCACCGCCGGGGGCACGGTATGATACAGCTTGACCGTTTCCTGCAGGGGCTCGGGCTTTCCCGCGAACGGCACGAGAAGCGAGGAGCACGAACAGGCGATAATGAGAACACGGGCGATGCTCACCGATCACTCCGTCACGAATGCGCGCACCGACGCCTGCGTGAACGCCGCGCGGAACTGCACATCCATATTGGTCTTGCCGTCAGGAGATATCCCCGTCATGGGCGGAAGCGTGAGCGTGAGCATATCAACGAGCGTATCCGGTTCGGGGAACACGAGATAACTGAACACCGTCTCTCCCGGCGCAACACGATCATCGGTCATGCAGCGAATGGGACCGAATTCATTGGTGTACAAAAGCGCACGATTCGTACCGGTAAAGAGCGGGCGATAGCGGTCCTGCATATGGGTATATTGCGGGAACGCCTCTTTAAAGGAAAGAAGTGAATAGGCCTTCTTCGGCACCGTCCCGGCCTGCAGGCGCGCATCACGGGACACAAGGAGCGTGGAGGGGGATGCGTTGGAGATAAGCATGAGAAACACGGTGATGAGCGGCTTACGCCGGTAGAAATCCCGCGCATAATCCGCCGGGTTTCCGAGGTGTTCCGCTTCATATCGGTGAAGCGGCCGGACGGCGACCGTGAGCGTCCGCGAAGGGTCCACGAACACCACGTTCGAACCTTCCATGCGCACGGGAGGTATCGGCGAGAGCGAACGTACCGTAACTTCCCGCGGCACACATGCGCCTGCGGCAAAAAGTGCACAAAGGCAGAGGAAGAGTATGCTTTCCCGTACGCTCATAGTAGGAGCATAGTATCACGGCTCATCGATTTTGTACAGTAATTCGTGGCGCCACACGTCACAAAGAAAGATGGAGAAAACCACGAAAAAGAAAGAACGGATCGAAGACCGGGGGGAATCGTTCCCATTTCGTGTGTTTCGTGATCCTCTTCTTTCGTGTTTATCCGGACAGCGTATGCCCTTTGTTTCTTGACAATACGACCGTCATCACTATAATGGTACAACGAGGGAACGTCAATGCGATCCAATGCCGCTCAGTACATCATGCTGTCGCTCTACCTTCTTGCGCTCATCAACCCGATAAGCAAGGTATTCTTTCTGTCCTCGATAGTGAAGGGGCGCGATCATTTCAGGAAAACGACCTCCCTCGCCGTCCGGTCATCCGTCATCGCGCTCATCATCCTTTTCCTGTTCACGATAGCGGGGAATATCATCCTGACGAAACTCTTCCATGTCGAGATATATTCGTTCAAGATACTCGGGGGCATCGTGCTCTTTACCATGGGGTATCGCGCGCTCTCGAAGGGCGCGTTCTTCGAGACCGACGAAAGCACCAAGCTCCTCGACCTTGCCATCATCCCGCTCGCCTCCCCGCTCATCGCAGGTCCCGCGACGATAACGGGTGTCATCTCCTTTTCCGCGCAGTACGGCATACTGCCGACAAGCCTTGCCATGGTCATCGCAGTGGCCGTCAACTGCGTCATCATGCTCTTCTCCGGCATCATCAGCCGTCTCCTTGCCTATTACCACCTCATCGGCGCGTTGATACGCATCACGGGGCTCATCGTCTCGACGATGGCGGTACAGATGATATGCGACGGCGGAGCGGCATGGTATCATTCCCTTACGCACTGATATGAATACGCAGAACGATCCCCTCCGTGCCGTTGAAGCCTCGCTGAAAGAACGGCACATCTCCGAGGGAACGAATGTCGGCATTGCGCTTTCCGGGGGCACCGATTCAACGGCGCTCTTCCATATTCTCTGCGAGCTTCGGCGCACGCATCGGTTCTCCATCACCGGATTGCATGTCAATTATCATCTTCGCGGCGAGGAATCGGATGCGGATGAAGCGTTCGTGCGCGAACTCACGTCAGGGAACGGCGCGGCGATACTTGTGGAAGAGGCTTTTCATACGGATGCTGACGAACGCAACATTCAGTCCTGGGCACGGCGGATACGATACGGTTTTTTCTCGCGCGCGGCGCAGGCAGCGCGGCTTTCATTCGTGCTCACCGCGCATCATCGCGATGATCAGCTTGAGACGCTCTTCGCACGACTTATCCGCGGCACCGGAACGCGCGGCATGCGCGGCATTCGACGCCGATACGACTTCATTCTGCGCCCGCTCCTTTCCGTACCCAAATCCGCAGTTGATGCATACATCCGTGACAGGCATATCCAATGCAGGCACGACTCATCGAACGCAAGCGGCAAATACACCCGCAACCGCATCCGCGCCGCGCTCATCCCGGCGCTTCGGAAGATCGACGGCTCCTGTGACGAACGCATCCTGGCCTTCGCGCGGCTGGCATATGAGCAGCATCGCGCGCTTACCCGCTGCATTGCCGAGCTCTACCCCGGTACGATACACGATGACGATGAGCACTGGCTCGATATTTCGGCATTGTCGCCGATACCCGCACATGCCCGAACGGAGATAATCCGCACATTCCTCTCCGCATGGAGCATCCCCTCTCGACGCGCCATCGAGAACGTTATCTCCATCATCGATTCATCGAAACCGAACATAGCGGTATCATGGCGCGGCACGACGCTGATCAAGGAATACGGCCGGCTTTTCATGTCACGTTCCGGAATGGCGGAACCGTTCGACCAAACGCTTGTGCCCGGCTCGAACCCATTCCCGTCGGGGGAAATGATCATGCAGGCAGCCGCGCGCACCGGGAATGAAGACCTTGAAGGAGCCGCCGTTCACTTCGATGCCGACCGTATGCCCGCCGTCCTGCACGCGCGATCACGCCGACCCGGGGATACGATAGCCGCATACCCGAGCGGCATGCACAAGACGGTGAAAGACATATTCATCGACAGGAAAATTCCCTATCGTCTGCGCGGACGCATTCCCGTCATAACCGGAGAGAACGGCACACTTCTCGCGATATGCATGGCCGCATTCGGCGCGGGGCCGAACATCTGTGCAAATTCCATCGCCGTACAGGACGATACATCCACTGTCGGATCTATAATCGTTATTACAGCCAAAGGCACATAAAAGACGAACGCCGCTTCTTTATTCAAGCACCCGAACACGGGAATAGAACACGCCTTCACGCTCGATATCGAGCTTGATAAGGTACAGCCCCATCGGCGCCATGACGAGATTGTCCATTACGCCGTCCCAGCGGATCACGCCGCCGGACACGTACTGTGCGCCGTTGACAAGCGTTCGCACGAGAACACCGTTCTTGCTATACACACCGGCGGTCACCTTTCTCGTATCCCCGAAATTCATGGTTATCGTCGTCTGATACAATTCCGGTTTATTGCGGCAGATGACCATCGGAATACACCGGTACTTATCGGCATTTTCGCGCTCGCCGTAATATACATCGCCGAACGTGAAATCATTGGAGCCGACAAGCCCGCCGACCGTGACGACATTGGTCCTGACAACGAGAAGATATTTCCCGACCGGAACCGTGCCGGCATATTTCCCGCTGAAGGCATACACGGAACCGCCTGACCAACCCGACTTCCCCGCCTCAAAATTAATGGCGATATCACTCCCGACCGTATTGCGGAGCACCACTGCCGGCGTAAGCGCCGTCTGCATGTTCGTAAAGTAATACACAGCCCCCTGTATATCAGAACCCTTCAGCACCATGCCCTGATTGGATATATACAGCGCTTTCACGAATGTGCCGTATTCCGTAATGTCCGGGGTTATGGTCACATTTGAAGATGCCGGCAGGTCAACGTCATAATCCATGCCGCCTGCCCAGATAAAACCCCGCTGCATGATGCGCTTCCCGGCCGGCGTCATCATGAATACATTGGTAAGATGTCCGCAAATGAACATGCGGCCATTGTTCGCCCACGCATTCGCTGAATTCCGGAAATCGCGGAATTCAACGGACTGACATATATTTGTATTCGTGATCTTATCATTTGTCCCGTAGGTATAGGAAATATGCATATCGAGCATTGAGCCATATGCAGGATTCCCGCCGGAACTTGATCCCGTTGAACTCCACCTGCACAGGCCGTTCGCCCAATCAAGAAGCAGCACATTCGTGTTTTCAAGCCGTGATATGAAGCTGTTCGTATTCGTAAGCCATATCTGCATACTGCGATAGTAACCAAGTCCTTCCCACGATAACGGATACATGTTGTGCAAAACACGCTCAGACGATGTCTGACCGCCGTACGTATTCCCGGAAACAATACCGCCGCCGCCGCTGCCTGTCCCGGAGAAGACCTCCTGCATTTGCGACATATAGATCCGATAATTCGTGATGATATTCGTCCCGTAATTGCTCACATACTCGTGGTTATGCACTATCACATCGTAGGACCATTTATTCGTCGGCACCGAGGAAATGAGATCGTAATCGAAATTGAGCGTCGACCGTATGAAATCCAGCGTGCCGCCGACACCCCCGTATACCCCCACCTTCATGAGGTATACCGCATTCGGCACGTTCGTAAAGAACGTGTCGCTCTGCCGATACCTGCTGAAGGGTACCGGCGGACGTCCTTCCGGTATCTGCATGCCGCAGAATTTATTGTAATTATAATAGACCATGGCATTGGTCGGCTTTGCCGATGTCCACAGGGTATAGGTGAACAGGAGATACTTCGCATTGCCGGCATCGTCGGTAAGCACCTTGCAGGGCTTCGGGTAGGTATATTCACCCATGACAACGCGTATATCCGCGCCGCTTTTATCGTTCAAAACACCAACCAAGTCGCTGATATCGATCATCGCTGCGCAATTCGTACGGTGTATACTGGCGGTCTCATTTATCATGTATTTCTTTCGGTTCGCGAACCCGTTCTGCCACCACTGGGGCACCGCGGCATACGCAGATGCGATCGCACCGGCGAAAAGGGCGGCATATATTATCCGCCTAGAAGCGGAATGTCGTTGACACATAGATATCCCCCAGAAAATCGGGCGTATTGAATTTTATCTGATAGGCGGCATCGACGGTGAATGCCTGACTGATATGGTAGGACAGGCCGACAGCGAATATCTGGCTCTGTATGATATTGAAAAGCCGGAGCGAGCCGTGAAGATCGAGCAGATACGGCAGTATCATCCAGGTATATCCAAGATCGAGTTCATATGTATCGCCGGAACGATTGAACGCATAGATGAGATTGACCATGAAAAAATGCTCCGGAGTGAACGAGAAGTTATGTGAAAAATTCACCGTGAGCGGCAGGCTCAGGTTGGTGCCGAACGCAGGCGGGAGATTGGAGATGATACCGAGCACCTGGATATTGTTCACGGTCAGCGAACCGCGGACGCGCTCACTCGCGGAATAAGAAAGTGAAAAATTAAGCCCAACGACAAACGGATAATTCGTCGAATAGCTGAAATTCGTCCCGAACTCCTGATAGTTCACGCTGGCCCCGTATACGGATACGCTCATGCCGGCGAGAAATCCATTCAAAATACCCTTCAGGTTCCAGCCGGTACCGATCCTCAGCGCATACTCCATATATCCCGTATCGTCCATGAACCAGTCGGCACCGAACGCCATGCCGAATGTACCGGGAAAGATCGGGACCCCGAAACCGGCGGCAACATTCGCCGACGGAAACAACCCTAGGAACGGGCTTCTCGCCGTCACCTGCATTATGAAATTCGAATAGTCGCCGATATTCGCCGGGTTGAGATACAGCGCATCAAGATCGCGGGAAACGCTCGCATTCGCCCCCTGCAATGCGCAGGAACGGGCGGAATAAAGATTGGCGAACTCATAGGGAGTACCGTATCCCGGCACCGTAAGAAATGCGGCGAACAGTGCGCCAAACGCTGTTGTAAGGATGTGCCTTTTCATGTTCGTGACGTCAGCCTTACGAATACCGTCGTATTATTCCCGCTCCTCGTCGCGCCGCCGCCAACGCCGCTGCCCGCATACAGGAATATCTCGTTGCGCAAGCCGGCGATTATCGCCCAGCTCTTGTCGACCATATCGAGCTCTTCAATGATGGTTATCTTCTCATAATTCTCAAGCGGATTATACTGGCTTGAGCTCGCAAAATACTGTATCCCGTGGTAAAGCGTCGTCTGTTTGCTCAGCGCAAGGCCGAGTTTATACATGCCTGCAAGCGTCTTGTCGTTCTTCGTAAGCACCGGCGCGACCGGATAGTAATACACATCGATAAGGTACACAAGGCCGCCGACCTCGAAGGTAAGATTCTTGAACAGCACATCAAGCACGGGTGTCTTCTGGAACAGCGTGCTCACCACCGGCTTATAATTGAGCGCGGCAAGAAGCCCGGAGCGTACCGAAATACGATTGTTCATGTTATGCTGGATGTTCATCTCAAGGTGGGTTATCCCCTGCACCGAGACATCCTTGACCGGCACGGTCGCAACGTTGAAATAGAGCTCAAAGACATCGCTGTCACGATAGTTCAACGGATCGAAAGCCACGGCCGAGCCGCCGATGAAGCTCACCGATGCCGGCGAAACGTCGTCGATGATACCGTCCCATGTCTTCTTGTAGTTTATCTTCGCGTTCACATCGAGAACACCGCGCTCCTCGTAGTCATACACAAGTTTCGCGCCGAACATGCCGGATACTATATCCGGGCTCGAGGGAAGGTCCTCATATCTCCCGAACGCGGTCCCGACCAGTCCCTTGAAGATCTTATATGACACTTCCCCGCGCACACCCTCAAGGTTCTCTCGATAATTATAATCAGGAAGAAGATCATCCTCGTTCTTATCGATGAACCCATTATTGTTGTAGTCATCGCCCTCATTGAAGATATCCGGGAACACTTTGAACAGGAGAAAATCCTCAAAGTAGTCCGGCACAAGGTTCAGGTTCTTGTCATAGTAACTGGTCGGCGACTCATACGGCTGTACATATCCGTCATACACGTAACGCATCCACGGGGTGTAAAAATCGTCATTGTCATTATCCACCACCGCGTATATCCACCTGTTCACGAACCGGGACTCCCAGTTCGTTCGGCTCGTTGTAAAAAGATCGGTGTGATAGTCCGGCGCACACCGGTAGGCCGCACCGAACAGTGAAAGATCACCCTGCGCTTTCGAACCCTGAAGGTAGAAGGCGTTCGCGAACGTATAGCTGTACTCCGCGTTCTTGCGGGGCGCCTGCTGAATACCGAGGTTGAAGAACAGCCCGCCTTTGAACTTTATGCCGAGCAGGTCGAACTCGCTTTCCAGTCCGAAATTGTGGTTCGCCGAGGGGAATCCGTAATTAAAGGTGTATGTTTTTAAATTCGAAAAATCGCGGATGTTGTGCCGGTCCGATGAGAGCACAAGCAGCGGGGTATATCCGTATTGTTCGGAAACGGTGCGGACGGGCAGCGTAAGGGCCGGGTTAAGGTTCATATCGAACGCGGTAGTGATATTCGGGACCGAGCCGGTACCGTCGCGAGTATAGTTGAGTACGTAGAACGAATTCGCGAGCGACAGGCTTATCTTGATGAGATTCGTCGTCGTTATCCCGGCAAGCGGTATGGTCAGCCGATATCGTTCGCCCTCATCGATCCGAATGTACTTTTGACCGCGATTATCATTGTCATACCCGACGCCGAGATCACCAAGGGTCAGGATATCGAGCGACATCGTTGTCTGTCCGCCAAAATCGATCGAGCCGCCGTAGAATGCGGAGAAGTTCTTTCCATCCGTCGATTTATACGGCATGATCTCGAGGATAATGTAATCGACGCCGTATACATTGTTCGTCGCTGCATTCGTGGTCAATGAAGCACTTCCGCGGAATATATCCGACTGGGCAAAAATATCGTAATGCGACAGCATGCTCCACGAGAGCGTCGTCTTGGTAAATTTCAGCACCTCGTTGTTCACTACTTTCAGGAAATCAAGATCCACTTTGCCACCCGCAAGCACGTTCATCTCATCGCCGCGAATGTGCACATCGTTCTCGCCGACATCCGGCGGATATGAACTCTTATAATACGACGACAGATTCGTCGGTTCGGCGGAAAGCAGGGAAAGCACCCCCTCCATCTGAAAAATATCCTTCTTTCCGAGTGTCAGCCACAGGCCGTCGATACAATTGTTCCAAAGCACATACCGTGAATATTGCGTCTTCCTGCCGTTCTCCCTGAATTCCAGTTTAAAATCAAGATCGAAAATAAGCTTGTCGGTATAGGTGACGATACCCTGAAACCGGTCCCAGAACAGCGTTTCCGTCTTCCATAAACCGATGACCGCGCCGAAACTTTCAGGACCGGTCTTGTATATCGATCCAAGATTATTGGTAGCCGTCGTACTGTAGCTGTATATGTCGTAGACGAGCCTCGTCGTGGAATTATTCGGACCGATGATGTCCCCGAAGGCATTGATCCAGTAGCGGCCGCCGTCATCGCGCCCATTGTTGGACATCATCGTATCGCCGAAAGCGACCGACGCTGCCGCTATCAATACTGTCAGTACGGCGCGGAATTCGCGGGAAGCGACCATTCATTTTCCTTGCAATTCGACCCCGTTGACCGTGGTACCCGACGGGGGCATATTTGGTTACTTCATTAGTATACGACAAAACGGCTTTTTTTGTCAAGGAGGATATCATGTCAATACGGCATATTTCACATCAACACATCGGTAGCCGACGAGCCGAAAGGGATGTATAATTGGCGTATTATTCAAGTCCGGAGGGAAACGATGACATCTCGAGAACGCCTGCAGAAGACACTTCGGGGAGAGATACCGGACTGCGTGCCGGTGGCCCCGGATTTCTCAAATATGGTCCCGGCAAGGCTCACCGGCAAACCATTCTGGGACCTCTATCTTTACAATGATATCCCTATATGGGAAGCGTATATCGCCTGCGCGAAGCATTTCAATATCGATTCGCTCATGGACGGCTATTTCCCCCTTGTTTTTGAGGAAGAAACGGATAAGCGCCCCTGGGAGTCCTTCATCGTCTTCAGGAACGACGAGCGTATCGTAACACAGCGCTGCCTGAAAGAGAACGGCAAACGCATCTGGGCGGACTATGTTTCCGTGTACTATCGCGCCGATTCCCCGACGGGGCATGTCGCCCCGGAAAAGATAGACCTCCCTGCGACACCGACACGATTTGAGCCGGTGGAAGGAGTAAAACCGGTCGACCGCGGGCCCGAGGGGCTGAAACGCGTGAAAAAGCTCATGGGCGATCAGGGACTCGTCGGTGTATGGGGAGGAGCGAATACCCCTGCATTCGGCGATGAAGCAGGCATATATCGCTATTACGATAACCCCGATAAACACGAAGCATGGGCGGAAGAGCGGGTGCAGCGCGCAGAAGCACGAATGAACCGAATACTCGCGCTTGAGGAAAGACCGGATTTCATCTGTGTCGGCGGTTCCGGCACATTGGTATTCAACACCGTAGAGATGGTACGGAAGGTCTCACTGCCGTCGGTGAAGCGCGTCATCGAAATGGCAACAAAAGCAGGTATACCCACCCATGTCCATTCCTGCGGACCGGAAGCCGAACTCGTCAAGCTCATGGCGGAAGAGACCGGGCTTACCATCATAGACCCGCTTGAGATAGCGCCGATGGGGGACTGCGATCTCAAGGAACTGAAACGGAAGTATGGGAAAAAGCTGACACTGAAGGGCAATCTTCACACGACCGATGTCATGCTCAAAGGGAGCAAAGATGATGTGATACGCGCGAGCAAAAAAGCCATCGATGACGCTGCCGAAGGCGGACGATTCGTTCTTTCCACCGGCGATCAATGCGGACGCGACACGCCGTTCGAGAACCTTCATGCCATGGTGGAAACGGCACGCACCTATGGAAAGTATTAGCATCGCTATGTAGTTTTCCTTACATGATGCTTTTGGTGTCATCCCGCCGCTTGCGTACACATCACTTCCGCTGTATTGTGTGGTTATAAACAGCGGAGTTGCCAATGCCGAAGAGCACCATTTCAGGACCGGTCTTTCGTTCCCGGGCTATCGTGCTCACGTTCATTCACCAATGGATAGTGCTGTACTCCGCTTTTGTTTTTCTCTTCATCACATCCTGTTTCTATCAGCAGGAATTCAGGGACAATCCCCTCGACCCGCTTGCCCCCTCGTATATCCCGGCGAGGACATGGAAACTTGCACGCGCATCGGGGGATTTCTCTCCCCGTTCGGGACATGCACTTATCGTGTTCGGTAATGAATTGTGGATGCTCGGCGGTTATGACGGAACGACATACCGTAATGATATATTCAGGTCCTCTGACGGCATTGCATGGAATATGATGGGCAATGCACCGTTCAACGGCCGCGCAGATTTCGGGTATACGGTGTTCAATGGAAAGATATGGGTCGTCGGCGGTCAGACGAACGGCGGTATTGCCAAAGATGTCTGGTGTTCTGCGGACGGCATTACATGGGTACAACCGTCATCGAGCGGTCTGCCGCCGCTGCGCGGCTGCGCTGTCGTCCCGAAGAACGGTGCCATGTGGCTTTTTGCCGGTGAAACGAATACCGGCATGTACACCAACGGGGTATGGAGCAGCATAGATGGGACGAGTGCCACATCACACGGCACGAGCATCAGCGCACGCGCACTTTTCGGCTATGCGCTGCACAATGACAGCATTTGGGTGCTCTGCGGATACAATGGGTCGTATATCGCTGATGTGTGGAAAACCGACACGACAACAACGGCACAAGTCCCCGCCATAACGAATGCCCACATCGCACCGCGAAGCCGATTCAATGCGGCATCGTTCAACGGACAGATCATCGTTGTCGGAGGAGAGATCGCCGTGAGCACATTCACGAACGATGTATTCCGTTCACCGGACGGGACGAACTGGTATCTCGTGACCAATGCACCGTTCTCGCCGCGCGGCGGCTACGGCATGGCGGTGTTCAAAGGAAAGCTGTGGCTCATCGGCGGTCAGACGAACGGCGGCGGTTATGCGAATGATATCTGGTACGCATACTGAACATCATACCGATCGGATCAATGCACGGACCCTGCGAGCTGCCCGCATCCGGCTCCGATATCCTGGCCATGTCGGAATCGCTCCATCACATCGATGCCGCCGCCCTCCAGGATAGAGCGAAAACGTTCTATCGATTCAGGTGTTGGCGTCTTGAAATGGCGTACGGTCAGGATCGGGTTGTAGGGAATTAAATTCACCTTGAACGCGAACCGCCGGCGCAAACGCATGAGTCGATACGCCTCATTGACGCTGTCGTTCACGCCGTTGATGAGCACCCACTCGAACGTGAGCATGCGCTTCGCATCCTCTACATACGCCTCGAGCGTGTCAAGCAGTAACGGGAGCGGGTATTTGCGGTTGATCGGCATGAGCTTCGAGCGCACGCTGTCCCTGAGCGAATTAAGGGAAACAGCAAGCCGGATGTTCGATTCGAGCGCGCCGAGGCGTTCAATGCCCTTTATTATCCCCGCGGTGGATATCGTAACATGTCTCGTTCCCAGGTTGAACCCATCTTTGCTCGTAAGCTCCTTTATCGCCGGCATGACGTTCTTCATATTGAGGAGCGGTTCACCCATGCCCATAAAAACGACCGAGTTCACTTTTTTCGCATGACCGCGAAGCACGGTGAACTGCGTAACGATCTCCTCGACCGTGAGATTACGGCGGTACACCGCGCCGGTAGCGCAGAACGCGCAGTGGAGCGGACACCCGACCTGCGATGAAAGACAGAACGTAACACGTGTCCCGAAACGGAGTATCACCGCTTCGATATGGGCACCGTCGGTCAGCTCAAAAAGGAATTTCTCGCTCCCGTCATGGCTCGTGAGCGTCTTGACCACCGACATGCGGCTCAGATAGAACGATTCCTCGAGCGCGCCCCGAAGCGACTTCGGGATGTCGCTCATCTCGCTGAAGGATATCGCATGCTTGCGGTATATCCAATCCTGTATCTGCTTTGCGTGATATTTCGGGGCGTTCTGTTCGCGGCAGAACGCGAGTATATCGTCTTCGGTGGCGGAAAGTATCGGTCGTTTCGCGGGCATATCCGCGCTACTTCTTTTCCGCAGCGGCAGGACATGTCTTGCACGCTTCGGGCGAACATGGTTTCGCATCGGATGAGGGCTTTTTATTCTTGTAATCGTTGACGTAAAATCCGCTGCCCTTGAATATGATACCGGTACCGCCCGATATAAGCCGCTGCGCCGGGGCACCGCATTGCGCGCATTTCGACACGGTATCCGCGGTTATGGGCTGGAACAGATCGAACGTATGACCGCAGGATGTACATTTGTATTCGTAGGTAGGCATACCGCACTCCGGTGTCGGGATTATCGATGGAATAGTATACAAAAAACGGGCGAAAAATCAAATGACACTATGCACCCAAATCCTCACATAAGGATAAAGAGAAACCACGGAGATCACGGAGAAAAG
>JBBTBY010000136.1 GCA_038043445.1 Spirochaetota bacterium | reverse complement strand
TACATCGGTAGAGAACATGTTCATCCCGCATGCATTCGACCTCACCGGGAATATTCATCCCGGGGCGAATTCGCTTACCGTACATATCAGGAACGTTATCGATTTCGCCGCCGCCCGCATGGAGACATGGGGCACGACGGCGCTTGAGATGGGGCAATATTGGGATAAAACGCCGCTCTATGTCCGCAAAGCGCAGCATACGTTCGGATGGGACATCGCCCCGCGCATCCTTTTCGGCGGAATATGGCGGCCGGTGCAATTGCGCATTCGCTGTGAAGAGGAGATACTCCCCGACGATTTTTTTCTCGCGACACGGTCCATCGATGCGGTCCATAACCGTGCGGATATAGCCATCGCGTTCGGCTGCAGGATAAAACCAGCGATCGATCCGGAACGATATGAAATAGAAGTATCAGGCACGTGCGCCGAGAGCACATTCGCGTTTCGGATGAAGCTGCAGTCGCCGTTCGGGAAATGGTATGCCGCCGTGAACGATGCGAAGCTCTGGTGGCCGCTCGGGTACGGCGAACAGAACGTCTACGCGATCACGGTGCGATTGTTCCGCGACGGCGCGCTTGTTGATGCATGGGATACGCGTGCGGGACTGCGCATGCTTCATCTCGACTTCCATTGCGATGCCGTTGACAGCGCGAAGAACCGTTTCGCCTTCATCTGCAACGGCGAGCCGGTAATGGTCCGCGGGAGCAATTGGGTCCCGGTGGATGCGCTCCATGCATGCGATGAAGAGCGCGTGCCGGGGATACTCCGCATGTTCCGGGACACGCACTGCAACATCGTCCGCGTATGGGGCGGGAGCGTCTATGAAAGCAATGCATTCTACGATTGGTGCGACGAGTACGGCATACTCGTCTGGCAGGATTTCATGCTCGGCTGTGCGATGTATCCGCAGCATGAACGTTTTCAGCGCATCATAGAGAACGAAGCAGCAGTGATAATAAAAAAGCTTCGTCATCACCCGTCGATAGCACTCTGGGCCGGCGATAATGAGATCGACAGATTCCTCTACGCCCGCTACGGTGTGCCGACCATACTCCCTTCCGACAATATCATTTCGCGGCGCGTGCTGAAGGAAGCTGTGGCGCAGCATGACCCCTATCGATCGTACTTGGCAAGTTCGCCGTTCATACCCGATGAGCATTATCTGAAAAAAAGGCAGGATGACACGCCCGAACAGCATCTCTGGGGTCCGCGAGGTTATTTCAAGGCGGATTTCTATGCGAAGAATACCGCGATCTTCGCGAGCGAGATAGGATATCACGGCATGCCGGCGAAGAAGAGCATGGAGCGATTTTTATCGAAGGGGAAGGTGTGGGGAGACTATAATAATGACGAATGGATAGTGCACGCAGCCGATTTCGCCCGCCGCGGTGAAACAGGCTGTATGGAAAAACGGAATTATCTCATGCGCGATCAGGTGCAGAACCTTTTCGGCGGCTCGGTGAACCTTGACGATATCGACGAATTCATCCTCGCATCGCAGATAACGCAGGCGGAGGCGAAGAAATATTTCATCGAGCATTTCCGCTCGCGCAAGCCTTCCCTCGACTCCCACCTCGACAAGCTCGGGGCGGCGGCTCGGGAGGCGGGTGTGCGGGCGGGGAAGACCGGCATCATCTGGTGGAACATGATCGACTGCTGGCCGCAATTCTCCGACGCCGTTGTGGATCACTATTTCGAGAAGAAGATCGCGTATGAGTATATAAAGCGCGCTCAGGCACCTCTCTGCCTTATGATCCGGGAGGACGGCGCGAAGCGTGAACTCGTTGCGGTCAATGACACTATGCAGAAAGTGACCGGTGCCTGGAAGATCAAGAACATCGAACGCGATACGGTCATCATACGCGGCGCCTATGCCCTTGACGCGAACGGCGCGAAAGTGCTCGGAAATATCCCGAAACATGCGGGAACGTATCTCCTCATCGAATGGTCGGTTGGCGAAGAAACGATGTGTAATCACTATGTGAATGTCACGTCCGGGCCCCGCTATACGTTCCGCGCGCAGAAATACGGCGGCGGCGAGGAGCATGTCGCCATGTCCTGGGATTTCGATTTATACCGAAAATCGATGCGCGGGCTATTGCAAAAATGAATGGATATGCTGTATAGTTGACTATATGTCTCAGGGGGAACGACATGGAGAGCCATATTTTTGTTTCTCTTCACGCAGCGTTGAAGCGGACAATACCGTTGTGTATCGCAGCGGTCTGCGTATCGACAGTGTACTCGCAGAATCTTGTGAAGAATCCCGGGTTTGAGGACAGCGCCGACAAGTCATGGTCGGCAAATAACTGGGCGAAAAACGAAGTCACTGCGGACTTCGATGCGGGATCCCCTCATAGCGGAAAGCTTTGCTTCCGGATATCAATGACCAGGGTGGTGAAAACGGCGCATTTCCAGTTCTGGCAGGCGCTCTCGGTCACACCGGGCATGCAGGTGGAATTCAGGTTCTGGGTGCGCGGCAAGACAGGAACGAAACCCCTGCAGGCGCAGTTCAGGAAAGTCGGCGCGCCGTATACCGCTTATTTCGAAACGACCGTACCGCTCGACGAGGTATGGAGAGAGCATATCTTCACACTGACGCTGCCGCCGAACACCGATCCTGCGGATACGGGTCTCATGTTCAACCTGCTTGAAGAGAGTGCACTCTGGCTTGACGATGTGAGTGTGATGCTTTCGCAAAAAGCAATGATCGAAACACCGGCTGTCCTCACACTGCAGGAAGCTTTGCCCGACCGCTTTGATATCGAGATGCTCGGCAACAATGGGTTTGAGCAAACCGCGCAACAGAACGGCATTGCCAATGGATGGATGGACGATTCCTCATGGGCGCCGGTGAAAGTCGCCTATTCTGCCGACACGCTGACGCCTCATTCGGGAAAATGTGCGCAGAAGGTCGAATGCACGGAATTCAAAGGAGGCGCGGTAGTGTTCCGGTCCCTGGAAAGCATTGTGATGGGAAGGGCCAAGACATACCGCATCGCACTCTGGATGAAAGGGGAGACCGCGTTGCCGGTATATGTACAGCTCCGCAAGAAACCCGCGCCATATACGACCTACATGGAACGGCGATTCACCATCTCCCCGGAGTGGCAGGAATGTGTCGTCGAGGATATCGCACCGGTGAACGATACGGATGCGGGCGTGTTCATTTCGATGAAAGCGAGCGGCACATTGTTCATCGATGACATTTCATGCAGGCAGATGCGCGGGGAAGCGGCGAACCTCACCAACTTCATAACGCCGGGAGTAAAGATACCGCCGACCTATATCGGGAATCATCTGCATAGGGCGAATACGACGACGCCATGGCCGAATGTGCCGTTCAAGACATGGCGATTACTGGATTACTTCTCCATGTGGTCGCAGCTTGAACCGGTGAAGGGACGCTGGGATTTTACCGCGCTTGACCGCTGTGTCGCCCTTGCCATAGAGCATGATGTTGAACCCCTCATGATGTTGTGGAATACACCCGCATGGGCATCCGCGCGGCCGAACGATAAAGCCGCGTATCATCACCTTCCGGGCATCGTTGCCGAACCGAAGGATATCGAGGATTGGAAGAACTATGTTCGCACCGTCAGCGAACGCTACAAGGGAAAGATACGGTACTATGAGGTCTGGAACGAACCGAATGATATGTTATTTTTTTCCGGCAAGGTCGAGGACCTCGTCGAGCTTACCCGGACGGCGAGACGTGTCCTTAAGGCGGTCGACCCCGGTTCGAAAGTCGTTTCTGCCGGCATCGTCCATGCCTCGGATTATCTCGATTCATTCCTCGCGAAAGGGGGCAAGGACGCATGCGATATCGTCGGGTATCATTTCTATCCGGCGGGACAGACCGGAACGCCTGAGTCCGAGATGCTTGAGATACACCGTGTACAGAAAATAATGGCAAAGCACGGCATCGCCGACCGCGAGCTCTGGAACACCGAAACCGGATGGACCATCCATTCCGAAACGATACAGCCGACAAAAGCCTTCGGTTATGACAGGGCAATTCAGCCGCGGACCGCCGCGGACTATCTCGCGCGCCATTTCGTGCTGTCGTGGGGCATGGGTGTCGATCGATTCATCTTCTATGCATGGGACAACAAATTCATGGGCGGGTACGAGATCAATGAGAAGGATAATACGGTCGCCGGCGATAAACCGTTCATGAGCGAGGCCTTCCGCAGCGTTAATGAATGGCTCGTGGGCGCAGTGATGAACGCGTTTTCCTGCGATGCGGATGGAACGTGGACGGCGAAAGTAACGCGAGACAACGGGTATCGTGCGAGCATTGTCTGGAATCCAGAGAAGGAAGCGGAGCTCCCGCTGAATCCATCCTGGGGTCTTACGAAAGCGAAGGATCTTTACGGCGGCACTCGTGCAATAACCGGTGCCGTATCGATAAAGGTGTCATCCTCGCCGCTTTTACTGGAATAGCACGGGTCAGTCAGCGTCGAAAATCACTCGTAGCGCAGCGCATCGATGGGGTTCATATCCCCCGCCTTCTTCGCGGGAAAGAACCCGAACACGATGCCGACGAGCGCGGATATCGTGAACGACAGCACTCATGATGAGAGCGTAACGCGCGTGGGCATATGCCAGATAAGCGTTATCACCGCCGAGATGATGAACGCAAGCACGATGCCGAGCAGCCCGCCCAGTATCGTAAGGAGAACCGCCTCGAGCAGGAACTGCAGGCGTATCTCTATCTTTTTTGCGCCCACAGCGCGGCAGAGACCTATCTCCTTCGTACGCTCAAGTATCGATGCGAGCATGATGTTCATGATGCCGATGCCGCCTACGAGGAGCGATATGCCTGCGATGCACCCAAAGACGATGTCGAATATGCGCTATGTCTCCCGATGCTGCTTTAAGAGCTCCTCGGGAATGACTATCTTGAAATCGCGGAGATTCCGGTGATGACGGAGAAGGATCTATGTGAGTGAATTTGCCGATGCATGAGAGTATCGCACGGGAGAGGTGTATGCGCCGAAAATAAAATAACGCGGGAATCGCCCGTTGGGTATCCAAACAGCACGAAAAAGCGGGGCGGGTGAGATAGAATGACCCGATGCGGAAACGCAGCGGATGGGGATGCGGTCCGATTTGACAGGAATTCGGCGGGTGGTATACTGGCGGGCATGGCAGGTAGAGCTGTAGAAAATGAAAAGTCCTATCCCTATTACACGGCGATGAACGTATGGCCGCGAAGTTCCGTCGCCGTTACTGAAATGATATCGCCGATGCGATGCGTGTTCGGCACGACGACCATGCGGTTCTCGCGGCTCCTTCCGATAAGGCTGTCCTTGTCACGGGCCACCCCGTCGACAAGGACTTTCATTTTTTTGCCGATGGAGCGGCGTAATGTTTCCGCCGCGAAGGCGCGCTGCACGTCTATGAGGCGCGATAGCCGCGCTTTCGCCGCTGCAGCATCGTACTCGATATGTTCGTTCGCGGCGAGCGATCCCTCCCGTTCCGAGTAGTGATAGAGATAGGCGTCCTCGAAGCGTATCTCGCGGAGGAGCGAGAGCGTCTCTTCGAACTCGGCATCCGTTTCGTCGGCGAACCCCACGATGATGTCGGTGGAAAGCGCAAGATCGGGCATCCGAGCACGAAGCCAGCTCACCTTCTCGATATAGTCCGCACGTGTGTATTTCCTCCGCATGAGCGTGAGTATGCGGTCGCTCCCGCTCTGCACCGGCAAATGCACATGTTCACATACAGAGGGGAGGTCGATGACGGCGTCCGCGAGCTCGCGTGAGAAGTCCTTCGGATGTGAGGTGAGGAACCTCAGCCAGCCGTTGTTCATGATGCCGTTAAGCGATACGAGCAGATCGACGAACGATTTATCATCGATATCCTGTCCATACGAATTCACGTTCTGTCCGAGGAGCGTTATTTCTTTCACGCCGTTCTCAACAAGGCGTTTCACTTCCGCGATGATGTCCTGCGATGCGCGGCTCACCATGGGTCCGCGTACTTTCGGGACCACGCAGTAGCTGCACCAATTGTCGCAGCCGTGCGTTATCGATACGAACGCCTTGAAGGGGTGCGCGGGGTCGATCTCCGACGGCTTGAAGCGATAGGGGCCGTTCTCGTTAAGCGTGCGCTCTTCCCACAGCCCCGAGGCGATGCGGTCGGCAAGGTCCGCCTGCCGGTAGACATCAGCGACGATGTCCACTTCATATTCGCTGATGAGCCGCTCGCGTGAAAAGCGTGATATGCAGCCGGTGATGACGACCTTGAGCCGCGGATTGATGCGCTCTTTGATATGACGGTAATGACCCAGGCGCCCGTAGATGCGTTCTTCAGCATGTTCCCGGACGACGCAGGTGTTGATGATGACGACATCGCTTGACGATGCTTCATTCGATTCGTGCATGCCGCGCTCGATGAGCAGCGCCCGTATGGATGCGCTGTCCGCCTTGTTCATCTGGCAGCCGTAGGTCTCTATGAAGAAGGTGTTCGGCGCCGGCATCAGGATTTCTTGAAGCTGGCGAGGCGGAAATCGCGTACCATGGCCTCGGCATAAGCAAGCGCCCCGGTGAGCACTTCGCCGCGCGTCTTGCCGGCGAACGTTTTCGCGATGCGGGGATAGTCCTTTTCGATAAGTTCCGGTATCGTCACCGGTGCGCCGGGCTGGACGATATCGCTGTTGGCAACGAGTTCCTGTAAGCGCGTCACGGAATCGTTCAGGAAAAAACCGCATTCCTTGAGCGTGTTCTGTTCCATTTTTTTCGCTTCCGATTCGCTGTTCGGCCTGAGGAACGCGAGGATATAATCCTGAAAGAGATCGGGAAATCGGTCGCCTATCTCCGTCGTGTGACGGGTGAAGAGCTCATCGAGCGCTTTTGCCGCCATTTCGAGCGAGTAGTCGCCGGTCCCGGTGAACAATGAGCGTACGATGGCCACGCAGCCGGCTAATTCCTTGAGCCCGCCGTAGAGGTGATTGATCTCGTTCGATGAATGCGGCGACATCTCTATCGACGGATATTTTTCTATCATCTTCTCGAATTTATCGAGGATATCGTCCGCCTTGCGCGAGAATGACTCCTCTTCCCTTTTCTGTTCGGCTTCGGCGGCGCGCACCACCTCGGATTCTTTTTCCGCGATACGGTGCACGATCTCATTGTATGCCTGCACTTCCGCGGCGAGGAACACCTTGATATCGACGCGCTTGCGCAGCGCCTCGAGGTAACGCTGATTGAGCGCCTCGACATTAAAGAGCGATGCCCCGTGCGTTTCGGCGGAGCGTATATACTCCTCACGGAGCTTGCCGAGTATCGCCTTTATCTCGATATCGGTCATTTCTTTGCCGCTGAACAATCCCATATGCTCCCTGCCTACGGTTCCCAGAAATATTTTTTCATATCGACCGTGCCGCTCTTGTCGAAATGCACGCCCTCGCGCACGAGAAGCCGTTTCTGCACGGCCGGCCGGTCCGCGTTACCGCCGATGCTTATCGTGCCGCGTGCATTGATGACGCGCTGCCAGGGGATGTTCTCGTCCATCGGCGTATGCATGAGCGCATAACCCACGGCGCGGGAGGCACGGAATGACCCGAGCACACGTGCGATGGTGCCGTACGTCGTCACTTTCCCCCGCGGTATGCGTTTCGTCTCAGCATATACCCGGCGGTAGAAATTCGGTGCCCGCTCGCGCTTCATACAAGGCTCCTGAAGTGAACGCCGGAAAGCGGCTTGCTTCGGGATGCCGAGAGCGATGCGAACAGGCGGCGCACACGCGCATCGAAACGGTCTTTGCGTCTCGGCGGCAGCTCATAGCGCGCAATGCCGATCGTATCGAGGATGTCCCCGATCGCAAGGGATGCGATATCTTTCCGCGGCATATATCCGCGGAGGGTGCGTATGAGCATCCGTTTACGGACAAGCCGCGAGAGGAGCGTTTTGCAGTATTCGAACGGGCATTCAATGCCGTTCACAATAAGGTATACCGGCGTCGGCGAGCGCGATGCGCGGTGTTCTTCGTTCACGATATGCAGTATGCGCAGGAGGAAGTAATTCGCGTAAGTCCGGAATCGTTTTGTATGATCGCGTGAAAGGAGCAGATTGCGGCGGAACGTGATGACGTAGGTGAATTGGCACCCGGCGATGATGCACGCCGCGCTGATATATATCCAGAGGAGGAACACCGGTATCACCGAAAGTGAGCCGTACATGCGGTCATAGGTGGCGAAATGATGTACGTAGAGAAGGAAAGCCGATTTCGATATGAACCACACGATCGTGGCAAAGCCTGCGCCGAGGAGCGCGTTGCGGCGCGGGACATGCGTGCTTGGGAGGATATAGTAAAGAAAGAACAGCATCATGAAAATGACCGCGAGCGTTCCGACACTTGCCATATTCATGAATATGATCTTGAACGCATAGTTCTGCAGCGCGATGAACCTGCTTGCCGCGGCGATGAGCACGAGCGAGGGAACGGACACGATGAGTATGCCGATAAGCACGAGATATCGGCGTACGAACGACGCTGTCGTCCGTTTTTTCCAGATGACATCGAACACGTTCTGCAATGTGTTCACACCGGTGGCGATACTGACAAGGGTAAGGAGTACGCTGAACAATGTCACCGCGGATTCGCGGGAATGAATGAGCTGCATGAGATAATCGCGTATGGCCACCCCCGTTTCCGGGAGCAGGTTCGGCAGGAGCGCCGCGGTTATCATCGCTATCTCATGTTCCCCGCGAATGAATTTCGTTCCGAGCACAAGGAGGAGAGAAACGAGCGGTACAAAGGTGATTATCACGATGTAGGAAAGTATCGATGCGTATCCGAGGCCGCGGTCGGTGTAGAATTTACGGAAGAAAAGCGCGGACAGATAGATGGCGTTGCGGACGGGCGTCGGCAGGTGCGACAACGATGATACTATCGATGAGCGGGGTGAGGGCATCGGTCTGACATCCTTCTCTGTTCCAGTATAGAACAAACGTCGGGGATGTCAACGTGACGGTACTGTATATGCGGAATGGCGTTGCATTTTCGATTGACAGCAGGGGGTGACGGGAC
>JBBTBY010000135.1 GCA_038043445.1 Spirochaetota bacterium | reverse complement strand
CGCAGCTAGCGGCGGCCATGGATGGCCGGAGCCGCTACGGATGGCGATTTGCGCGAGCGTAGGCACGGAAGCCAATGCCGCACGGATATGTGCCGGCGGCGGACCGTAGACGTTCACAGCGAGCGTTTGTAGCTCAACTGGATAGAGCGACGGACTTCGGATCCGTAGGCTGGGGGTTCGAATCCCTCCAGACGCGCAAAAGGTCATCAGGTGAAGGCATGAGCGACTCGAGTAATTACAGTTCCAAGAACATACAGGTACTGGAGGGCCTCTCCGCCGTCCGCAAACGCCCCGGCATGTACATCGGTTCGACCGGACTGCCCGGTCTCCATCACCTTGTCTACGAAGTGGTCGATAATTCCATCGATGAAGCGATGGCCGGCTACTGCAAGAACATCCTCGTCACGATAAAAAAAGACAACATCATCGAAGTGCTCGACGACGGCCGCGGCATACCGGTCGATATACATCCGAAGCTCAAGGTAAGCGGGCTTGAAGTCGCGCTCACCAAGCTCCATGCCGGCGGCAAGTTCGACAACGATTCGTACAAAGTGTCCGGCGGTCTCCACGGTGTCGGCGTATCGGTGGTCAATGCGCTTTCGGAAAAGCTCACCGTGCGCGTGTTCCTCAACGGCAAGATACATGAGCAGGTCTATGCGCGCGGCGTCCCGGAAAAGCCGGTAGCAGTGGTCGGCGAGACCGACAAGCGCGGTACGCTCGTCATCTTCAAGCCCGATCATGAGATATTCGAAGTGCTCGAATACAATTACGATACGCTTGCGCATCGGCTGCGAGAGCTCGCCTTCCTCAATAAAGGCATCAAGATAATCCTCTCCGATGCCCGCGAGGGAAAAGAGAAGTCCGAGACGTTCTGCTATGAGGGCGGCATCGTCATGTTCGTAGAGCATATCAATCAGAAAAAGAACGTCATCAATGAAAAGCCGATCTATCTTTTCAAGACGGAAGACAAGGTCGAAGTCGAGCTCGCGATACAGTACACCGACAGTTATCATGAGACCATGTTCGCGTACTGCAATAATATCAACACCACCGAGGGCGGAACGCATCTTATGGGTTTCCGCTCCGCGCTCACGAAAGCAGCCAATGATTATGTAAAAACGCTCGGGCTCGACAAGAAACTCAAGGTCGATGTGACCGGCGACGACATCCGCGAGGGTCTTACCTGCGTGCTGTCGATAAAGATACCCAATCCGCAGTTCGAGGGGCAGACCAAGACAAAGCTCGGCAACTCGGAGATAAAGCCGCTCGTGGAGCGCCTCGTCTCCGAAGGGCTTGATGCCTATTTCTCGCAGAACCCCAAGGTCATCAAAGCGATACTCGATAAGGCGATACGTGCTGCTGAGGCACGCGAGGCGGCCCGCAAGGCGCGCGACCTTGCACGCCGGAAGAACGCGCTCGAGAGCGATTCGCTCCCCGGCAAACTTTCGGACTGCACGGAAGAAGAGCCCGACAAATGCGAGATATACATCGTCGAGGGCGACAGCGCGGGCGGATCCGCAAAAATGGGGCGCGACCGGAACTTCCAGGCGATACTCCCCCTGCGCGGGAAGATGCTCAACGTGGAAAAAGCCCGTGTTGACAAGATCGTCGAGAGCGAAACGCTCAAGCCCATCATCTCCGCGCTCGGCTGCGGCATGGGCACCGCATTCGATATCGAGAAGCTCCGCTACGGACGTGTCATCATCATGGCGGATGCCGATGTCGACGGATCGCACATCCGCACGCTGCTCCTTACGTTCTTCTTCCGCTATATGCGCCCGCTCATCGATGCCGGGCACATCTTCATCGCCGTCCCGCCGCTCTATAAGGTAACGTGCGAGGGAAAAGAAGAGTATACATACAACGACAAGGGCCGCGATGTCATTCTGCAGAAGCTGAAAGGAAAAAAGACCGCGATACAGCGCTACAAGGGCCTGGGCGAGATGAATCCCGAACAGCTGTGGGAGACAACCATGAACCCCGCAAAGCGGCGCATGATGCAGGTGCTCGCCGAGAACGCCGAGCTCGCCGAAGAGATGTTCACCATTCTCATGGGCGACGAAGTGGAACCGCGCCGCGAATTCATCGAAAAGAACGCGAAGTACGTTAAAAATCTGGACGTGTAACGGGGAGAACCATGGCAACACCAGCGAATATCATGCTTCTCGATTTCGAGGCGCCTATCGCCGAATTGGCAACGAAGATCGACGAGCTTCGCCGTATCGCGGGAACGCCGCCCGACGAAGAGATAATCGAAAAAGTTGAAAAGCTCGATGCGGAAATGCAGGTATCGATAAAGAAGATATACGACGGCCTCTCGTACTGGCAGACCACGCAGGTCGCGCGTCATCCGCAGCGGCCGCTCTTCCTCGATTATGTCGCGAACATATTCACCGATTTCATCGAACTGCACGGCGATCGAAATTTCGCCGACGACGGCTCGACCGTATGCGGCACGGCCAAGCTCGACGGGAAAAGCGTCATCATCGTAGGCCAGCAGAAAGGCCGTTCTATGGAAGAGAACATCAAACGCAATTTCGGCATGCCCAATCCCGAGGCGTACCGCAAGGCGATGCGTCTCATGAAAATGGCCGAGAAATTCGGCAAACCGATAATAACCTTCATCGACACACCGGGTGCGTACCCCGGCATGGGCGGCGAGGAGCGCGGCCAGGCGGAAGCGATAGCGCGAAATCTCATGGAAATGTCCGTACTGCGGGTACCGGTCATCGCCTGCATCATCGGCGAAGGCGGCAGCGGCGGCGCGCTCGGCATCGGGGTCGCCAATCGCGTGCTCATGATGCAGTACGCGATATACTCCGTCATCTCGCCGGAATCCTGCGCATCCATACTCTGGCGCGACAGCACGAAAAAGGTCGAAGCGGCGAACTCGCTCAAGAACGGCGCATCGGACGCGAAAAGGCTCGGCATCATCGACGAAATAATCCCTGAGCCGCTTGGCGGGGCGCAGCGCGGGCATGATGAAGCGACACGGAACCTCAAAGCCGCGATACTCCGTCACCTCGCCGATCTTACGCGCATGCAGCCGGAAGCGCTCAAGGACGACCGCTGGCATAAGTTCGAGCGCATGGGCGTCACTGCCTGACGGCACACGCCTCGCAGCAAAGCCGCTTTACCACATTAGTGTCACCACGGATAGCGATGCATATATCGCGAAAATAGAGAACAGCGGGTTGCGACCCGATGTTTCGTCATTCCTATGAGATATTGAAGATCGCGAACCTGTTACCTGTTGAAATATCGCATTTTCGCGACAGTCTCCGATGAAGCGATTGCGATAACTCACCGGTATGATATAATCCAGCCATTGTGAACTATCAACCGATATAGGCGAAACAATGAGCGTAGTCCCTTATCAGAACGGCAATTATCAGGTAGCGCAGAACGATATCATTTTTTTTGAGGGCCAGCCGGCCCAGTCGATCAATATGCTCACGCAGGGCAAGGCGGAAGTGTACATCTCCACGCTCACCGGTACCGCGAACGAGAAAGATGTGGCGCGCGCGAGCTACCGCGTCTTTTCAATGCCGCAGGGCATGTTCGTCGGTATCGACGCCCTTTTCCTTGCGACGCCGTACTCGTTCAGCTATCGCGCCGCGGCGGCATCGACCGTCTACGCGATGATGGCCAACTCCGCCGATCACGTCAAGGCGTTCATGAACGGCAAACGCGAATATGCGCCGTTCATCTTCGATTCTCTCGCCTATGCCGTGGAGAACTCCTATCTCGCGCTCGCGAAGATCAATAAGACCGTGCAGGCAACGCAGCGCCTTGCCGACAATCTCGCCGTTTATTTCTGGCACTTGAAACAGTCACTCGGGTTCAGCATATCGCCGCGTTCGGAATTCATGCAGAGCGCCTCGACCTACCGCGATGCCCTCACCGCTTCGGGCACGGCGATACCGCGAAGCTTCAGCGCGGACTTCTTTGCAAGCGATTTCTCGAAGATGTTCAACACATCGTACGTGCAGGATACGGAGCTCCGTCCCGAGGACGCCGATTTTTTCCGACGGCTCAAGGCGCTCGCGTCCGAACAGAAAAAAGCGCTTTTCACCGCCGACCCGATACTCACGAGCTATTTCGCGAAGCAGGCGTCCGATGTGCTTTTTACGCTCGCGAGCGAACTTAAGAACGCCTTCATCGCGCTCGTCAGATCGTTCGAAACGCTCTACGCGGAACACGGCGAATCCCTTTTCACCGAATACGCGAAAGCGGCCATTGAACTCCGCAAGACGAAAAAGGACGTAAGCGCCACCGTCGCCACGCTCGATTTCATCACCGCAAAGGTACAAGAGCTCATCGGCACGTTCGGAAGCGAGTATCTCGCCAAGCCCGCCGTCGATGAGGAATTCATGACGAACCTCTACAATCAGGCGAAGGGCGCCGGATCGACGAAGCAGGAAGAAGCGGCATCCGTAAGCGTGAGCGAAGGCTTCGAGCATCTGCCCGCGGAATTGAAGGACAGCGTCAAGAAGATAGTAAAATTCTCCGGCATCACCAAAGAGCGTGCGGACGCGTTCTTTGAGGCCCTCGAACAGTTCAAGAAGCTCCCGGACAAGTTCGACTCCGAAAGCGACGCACGCAAGATACGCAAAGCGGTCACATCGGTGTTCTTCGAGATATACGAGAACGTCTACAAAAACGTGCTTAAAAGCGGCGATAAGACGCGGCTCTATCACATGTTCCTCACCTATGCGTACATGGATGAGACACTGCTCAATCCCGAGCAGGCGCTCACGCTCTATAAACTGGTCGACAGAAGCCCGTTCAATCCGGAAATACCCGTCCGCAATATCCGCGACTGGCTCATCACGATACAGACGAAAGAGAACGAGCCGTCGGTCAATGAGCTCGGGCAGGACTTCAACGAGTCGATACGCGAGATGAAGAAGCGAGGGCTCCTCAACGAAGCCGAGGAAGCGAGCTACCGCGACAGTCCCGAGCGCAGGCTCAAGCATGAGGTCGAGAACATGTTCCGTTCCACGCATCGCCTCTGTTACGGGCAGATAAGCACCTATTTCCCCGTGCTCCACAAGGACATGATCATCCGCGATCTCACTCAGTCGCTTCTGACACGCGAAGCCGTCGAGCAGGCGATATCGGATATTCTCGCCATCGATTTCTCCTGCTTCCACCGGGAGCTCCTCTACCGCGATCAGGAGAAGGATATCGACAAGGAATTCGTGATGAAGAAGGTCATCCCGGATTTCATTCTCATGCCGACGTACGGCAGCCGCGCGTTCATGTGGCAGGAGATAAGCGGGCGCAACCGTTCGAGCCGCGGGCGCATCGTGCTCCCGATATTCACCAATGAGAACATCGTCAATCTGCTCATACGTACCATCGGCGCGTTCCGCTGGGAACTCTGCAAGACGATGATGGGCCCCGCATGGAACGATGTCACGCAGAGTTCGCTCACCGCTGACTACACCGATTACATCCAGTTCTATAAGAAGAACCGCGACCTTTCCGATGAGGCGAAGCAGAGTCTCGAGGCGCAGATGGAGAAGAACCGGAGCAATATCCGCGATGTGTTCACGCAGGATTATCTCACATGGCTCTCCTATGAGTCGAAAGGGATACTGCGTCTCAACAAGGTCGCACGCTCCATCCTGTATCGTCACGTACCGTTCGCAAAACCGATACGCGAGCATGTGTCAAAGCTCCCGATGTACGTGGAGATAGCCAACCGATTCACCAATATGCGGCGGAAAAAGGTCATCGAGATCGAGAACCATTACTTCAAATACACCAAGTCCGGCGGAACGCTCCCGACGGAGATGGCGGAGAATCTGCGGTTCTTCAAGGAACTCTGAGGGGCCGTCATGCATCGAATACTTGCCCTTGTCATGTACGCCGCGAGCGCATTCGGCATCAGCGAATTCGCGCTCCGCTTTGAATACACGGGTGCGGCAAGCGGCATATCCAATCTCGCCGCCCGCA
>JBBTBY010000134.1 GCA_038043445.1 Spirochaetota bacterium | reverse complement strand
TGACGGTGCTGCGATCAATGTATCGTATCGGTTCTAAGGAGTTGACCATGAAAAAGATAATACTGTCTTTGACCGCATGTGTTGCGCTTATAGTTACGGGCTGTATCGATATGAAGGATGATTCGCTGAGAACAAATCCGAATGACCCTTTGAGTACTACATCCTTTATAGATAACTTCACCCGTGCCGATGGCCCTGCAGGAAATAATTGGGCAGGAGATACCGGTGTTTTTGTCATCGGAGCGAACAAACTGGCGCTTATCCCGAATGGCGGTGGCCTTAAGGTTATGCATCACCTCGTTCCTTCGCAGGCGTATAAATATTTGAAGTTTCAGGTCGGTCTTACAAATACTCCAGCACCGAATAATGTAATGGTGAAACTTGGAACTGCTGCCAATCCTGACATGCTTACTTTTAAATATGACCAAGGATATATACTGAATGCAGGTTTTGGTCCTAATCCGGGCACTTATATTCATACTGGATTTGTAGGCGCTGTTCTTACAGTAGAGGTAGTCAATATAGATGTAAAAGCAGGTTCAGCCACAGTGAAAGTTGACGGCATTACTAAAGCTAATATCGCTTTCACTGCAGGAACCTTATTTGATAAGATCACTCTCGTAAATGAGAATTTCGGATCGGGTACTTATGTGATCGATAGTATTTCAATACTGCCGAACATGCCCTAGAGAATACAACGACGGACAGAAAGAGCGGGAGGTTGTTCCCGCTCTTTTTTTTTGCACTGAAAAAACTCACCCGTAGCACGAGTCGCCCTCTTGGCTCGCGCCAAGGGCTGAGGTATTATCCATCTTCTATATCTATCCCGCTGCTTTTTCTCAGCATCTGCAGGCTGCCTTTTTTCTGGGAAAGACGCATATATTCGATAGTATTGCATTACTATCGAATATATTATATATTAGTAACGCATTCCTATCGCCGGAGAAGGTATGATCGAACCGTTGCTGCCCCTGAGCCGTGATCTGCTGAGGATACACAACCGCCCCTACCGGCGGGCATTGTTCCATGAGAAACCGTTCACATCCAGGTTCTCCATACTTCTTGGACAGCGCGGGGTCGGCAAGACCACGCTTATCGCCCAATACCTCATGTCGAAATATAAGGACAAAAACAGCGATAAAATACTTTTCGTCCAGGCGGACCACTTTTTGGTCGGGGGAATGTCGCTCTATGAGATAGCCGAAGAGTTCCGTAATCTCGGCGGAGAAACCGTCTGTTTTGACGAAATACATAAGTATCCGGAATGGTCGCGGGAGCTTAAAAGCATATACGATACATTTCCAACGCTTACTGTTATCGCGTCCGGAAGTTCCTCCCTCGAGATCGGCCGCGGCAGTCATGACCTGTCGCGGCGTGCGGTCGTAACCCATATGCAGGGAATGTCTTTTCGAGAGTATAGTGAATTATCTCTCGGCTGCACGCTGCCGACCGTACCGCTCGAGAGTATCATTACCGGACACGCCAAAGCGGTCGATACCATACTGGAAACGATCCGAGCGAAGCACAAGACCATTCTGGCGCTTTTCCGGAACTATCGGGAACAAGGCTATTACCCGTATTTTAACGAGATCAACGATACAAAACTGTTCCACATCACGCTTGAGCAGCAAATGCATACGACTTTGGAGAACGATCTTGTTGCAGTTCAGCCGTCGATCACCGGTGCAAGCGTGAAAAGGATAAAAAAGCTGCTGTCTATCATTGCACGATCGGTCCCTTTCACACCCGATCTGAAGGCATTGAAACAGCTCTTGGATATCGGGGATGAGCGCACCCTGAAGATGTATCTCAAGTATCTGGAAGATGCCGGATTGATCAGAACATTTTCAGGTGCAGGCAAAGGTCTGCGTGCGCTGGAACGTCCTGAAAAGATATACCTCAACAATACGAATCAGGCATATGCTATCGGCGGCGAGCATGCCGTGAACAAGGGGAATATCCGTGAAACGTTTTTTGCGAGCGCGATCTCGCCGCAGCACGCCCTTACACTTCCAAAGACGGGGGATTTTCTCGTGGATGGACGATACCTGTTCGAGATAGGCGGGAAAAACAAAGGGTTCGAACAGATCAGGAACACCAAGGATGCATTCCTCGCATTGGATGACATCGAATCGGGCGCAGGCAGTAAGATCATCCCGCTCTGGCTTTTCGGTTTCCTGTACTGAACGGCATAGCCGTGGGTGAGTGCCCCCGCGGCTTTACTCATGACCCAGCATATGGCATACCGCCCTCATGGATTCGAGAAAACCGTATTTTCACTTGACAAGACCAGGTAAAACAGGCGTGCGACCGGACGGCCCCGTGATATTGACGATCTGGAAAAATTGCCGTAAGCATTCATTGACATTGCATCCCGTAAGCATACAATTCCGTCAACACTCGTAATTAATGTAAGCACCAGGGAACAGGAATGCGCCTTGCCACGATAGCACTCCGCGCGATAATCCATTCGCGCCTCTCATCCGCGGCCGTCATCGTCTCGGCCGCCGTCACCGCCATGCTCATTACCGGCGCGCTCGTGGTCGGGGAAAGCGTGAGCGGAACACTTCGCGCGATGAGCGAACAGCGCCTGGGCAACGCAACACATGCCATAGTTTCGCCCGATCATTTCATGACAGGGGACATCGCACGCAGCAATAATGGTGCGGCCATTCTCTCCCGCGCAGGGAGTGCATCAAGCAGCGGCGGAGAGACCACATCACGCGTTCGCATCTACGGCATCGACGATGCCTTTTTCCGATTCGTGCGGAAAACGCTCGACGCTCCCGCTCGTGATTCGGTATATATCAATAGAACGCTCGCAGAGCACCTTGCCGTGAAGTCGGGTGACGAGATAGTCGTTCGCATTGAAAGACCGGCAGCGCTCGCGTCGGATGTGACGTTCGGTGCTACCGATGAACCGGTGGAGCGGCGGCGGGTCACGATAGCACGCATACTCTCCGCCGATGAATTCGGATCGTTCTCGCTCACCGCAGACGCCCCCCCGAAGGGTGCCGTATTCTTCAGCCGCACCGAATTGGCGGAGCGTATCGGAAGGAACGATGCGGCCGATATCATATTGCTTCACACAACAAGGAACGCACTTGAGACGGCCCTGCAGACGGCTTCCCCTCTGGACAAAGGGCTCATAGTCGCAACGAACAAGCGCGGCTCTATCGAAGTATCGACCCCGCGCATATTTCTCCCGCCTCTCATCGGCAATGCGCTCCTGGCTGCGGGCGGACGCCCGGTGTTCGGCTACTTCGTCAATGCCATACGCGGGCACATGACAACACCCTACTCGTTCGCCGCGTACTCGCCGGATATAACGGTCACGCGGGACAATGGCGTCGTCATCAATGAATGGCTCGCACGCGACACGGGTGCCGCCGTCGGCGAAAAAGTCACCGTGACCTATTACGCCCTTGCCGAGCGAAAGCTCGTGGAACGCACCAATGCATTCATCGTCGAGCGCATCGTGCCGATATCCGGAGCGGCGGATGACCCATCGCTCATGCCTCGGATACCGGGGCTCGCGGATTCGACATCGTGCCGGACATGGACGCCGGGCATGCCCGTTGACCTCTCACGCGTACGCGACCGCGACGAGGACTACTGGCGGGAACATCGCGGAACGCCGAAGCTTTTCGTTACGCTCGCAAAGGCAGAGGAGATGTGGGCCAATGATTTCGGATCGCTTACGGCGGTACGATTCCCCCGCGAGAGAGCATCGCTCGTGTTCGAAACGATAGCACGCATACCCGCGGCGGATGCGGGCATCATCACGCGCGATCTTGCCGCGGAACGCGCCGACGCACGCGCATCGACGGACTTCGGATCGCTCTTTCTCGGCTTAAGCGCATTCGTCATCGCATCGGCATTACTCCTCACCGGACTCTTTTTCTCGCTTCTCCTTTCGCGACGGAAGGAAGAATTAACGACACTTGCCGCCGTCGGCTTCCCCCCGAAGCGCATCTATCAGCGCATGATGCTGGAAGCGCTCCTTCTCGCCGTGCTCGGCGCCATCCCCGGCTCCTTCATCGCCATTGCCTACGATGCCGTGCTCATCGCGCTCCTCAATGCCGGCTTTTCCGATGCGGCCGGCGGGACGATGATATCGCTTGCCGTACCGCCCGTGACGATAGCCCTCGGCGCTGTCATCTCCATACTTGCGTCGCTCATACCCGTGACGATGATACTCTTTCGCAGCACGCGTGCATCATCCGCGCTTTCGATGCGCAAAGCACAGAGCGGATTTCTCCTTAAGACCGTATCCATCGCAACAGCGGCTCTGGCACTGCTGCTTGCGATACTGAACGCCGTCACCACCTCGCGATACGCCGTCATGTTCTTCTTCTCGGCGGGGGCATTGCTCCTTACCGCAGCGCTCACCTCGATCGCGCTCCTGCTTCGCCGTATTGCAGGGCACGGCGCCATGCGAAGCCGCCTCATGTTCGTTGCCCGGTCGCTTACGCGCAACAGGACGATGAGCCTCACGAGCATCACCGCCATCGCCATCGGCGTCTTCCTTGTCGTCGCCGTTTCGGCAAGCCGCATGGATGAGCATGATCCCGAGAGCAGGCAAAGCGGCACCGGCGGTTTCGGCCTCTTCATCGAGACAGCGGCCGCATCCGGGGACGATCTCAATGCACCGTCGGTACGCGCAAAGCTCGCCCTCGATGATCCATCCATGAGCAATGTGCGCTTCGTGGCGCTCTCGGTCACCGCAGGGGATGATGCAAGCTGCCGGAACATCAATCGCGTAAAACGCCCGCGTCTTATCGGAGTTATCCCGGATGAATTCGCAGAGCGCAATGCTTTCCGATTCATCCGTATCGTCAGCGGACGCACGAACGGCATGCATCCCTGGCATACGCTCGCTTACGCGGAAGCCGATGTGATACCCGGCATAGCCGATGAAACGACGCTTACCTGGGGTATACAGAAAAAGCTCGGCGATGAGATACCCTACATCGATGATCGCGGGAGAAGCGTGCGCGTACGGATAGTCGGTGTCATTGCGAACTCGATACTCCAGGGCAATATCATCGTTGATGCTCGCCCCCTTGCACGCCATTTTCCTTCCGCCTCACGGCGCATGTTCCTCGTCGACGCTCCTGTCGGCACACGCGCCGAGACCGCCCGCGTCATTGCGAATTCCCTCCGCGACCTCGGCGCTGATGTCATGCCGGCCATCGATCGCCTCAGATATTTTGCCGCCGTCGAACATGCGTATCTCTCGCTCTTCCTCGCGCTCGGCGGTTTCGGTCTCGTGCTCGGCACGGCAGCCTTTGCGGCACTCATAGCGCGTGCGCTTGCCGAACGCCGCGGCGAGCTCGCTGTCATGCGTGCCAATGGATGCCCGCCGCGCACCATCATATCGCTCCTCATCGCCGAATATTCATTTTTGCTCGTTCTCGGACTTGCCGCGGGGTCCATCCCCGCCGTCATCGCCGTGCTGCCGTCCCTCGCATCGAAGGAAATACCTGTCATTCCCATCATCGCATTCATCTTCATTACTGCGCTCACGGGGATGTGCTCCATAGCTCTAGCGGCATCACGCTTCATGAAGGACGATGTGCTTGCGGGACTCAGGGACGAATAGCCGTGACCCTGTGCACCTGCTCGATATATCACGTAAGAAAACAAAACCACTGAGGGCACAGAGAATGAAGAGGAGAACAAAAAAAAACAATTCAGAGCAGGTTTCACCTTATGATTGAAATTGTTCATTTTCATCGTTCTTCCTCCGGTATTTTCTCCGTGACCTCAGTGGTTTCTCTTTTCCCTTATGTGAGGATTTGGGACCTGTGCAATGCCAGCGCTACGCCTGTGCAATGGTTGACAAATCCGCGCTATTGGATAGTATTTCATCAGTAATCATCGAACGGCGCTGAGCGCCGAGGGAGCACGGTATGAGCGAACATTCGGATCATGGATTTTTCTCATTTGTCGCAGGGGTCGTCGTCGGCGCGACGCTTGCCATCCTTTTCGCACCGAAGTCCGGGCGTGAGACGCGCGAGGAATTGCGCCGACGCGCGGAAGAGCTCTATGACCGCGGCCGTGAAGGCGCTGAGCACCTGTACGCCGAAGGCAAGGAGAAGGCGCATGAGCTCTATGAACGCGGTAAAGAGAAGGTATCGCATATGTATCAGGAAGGGAAGGAAGCCGTGCAGCACAAGGCGCATGAATTCTACGAGAAGGGGAAACATGCCGTCGAGGAAAAATTCGCCCGCAAGAACAAGACCGATGATGCCGAAGGTGCCGGTGCATGACGAACGGCATCACCAACGAGATACCCGCCTATATCACGCAGCTCACCGTCATAGCCGTTTCCAGCGCGGCGATGGCATCGCTTCTGGTGCTGTTCCTCCTGGTGCTCATCATCGTCGTGCTCACGGCATTTTTCAGCACGCGAAAGAAGATACAGTCGATCCTTGCGTCCGCTGAATCCGTCGCAAAGAATGCCGCCGCGGTCTCTGCAATGGTGCGCGAAGAGGCAGCCGGACTGAAAACGAGCATCGACGCGGTGCGCGGAACGGTAGAGAACGTTGCCGGCACCGCACGCGCAGCAAGCGCCGTCTTTCGCTCATCCGCAGAACACGCCGCAGAAAAAACGAAACACGCGAAGGAAGGGATACTTGCCGCGATAGGGCGTTTGTTCAGAAAATAGCGTTCTTCGTTATTCAATGCGCAGATTGCCGAACGTGCAATCCGCGATGATATCAAGCCTGGCCGACGATCCCTTGTAGCTCGGTGATTCGTACACGAACTTACCGTCTATCCCGGACGATTGTTTATCCACCGCTACGATATTCCCGAAGGTGACCGAACCGGTTATCCTGACCGGCATATCCTTGGCAAGCTTAACTTCCATGTTACCGAACGTTGCAGAAAACCTTATCGTGGCGCCCGCTTTCGCAACTTTCGACCCTTTCATATCGACGATGTACTGGCCGAAGGCGACCTCATACGAACCGTTCTTTATCTCCCTGCCGTCGAACGAAAGCCGCTCGTCGCGGAACGATATCGAGGACCGCTCACCGCCGGCAGCGATGCGCGCAGACTCGGGCGAGCGTACGAGCAGACATATGCCGAGCCAGATGAGGAATAGCGCGAAGAGGATGCTGAACACCGGTATGCGGAACGACACATAGTTCTTCACGATGAAGAGTATACCGGCGAGGATAAGAAGGCCTCCGAAGAAGAGCGAGGGGGGGATCAATTTACACATGATTACACTCCGAACGTCAATGATGCTGGGATGATATAACGGAACGGGGGAACTTTCAAGGGTGTGGGCTTCGCGTGGGAGCGGCCGCCACGCCGTTACTTCTTCGATCCCGTACGCGCTGCCGCATACGACGGCATTTTCGGTCTTATTTCCCTCGCCGGCCCCGCGCGTTCTATGATCGCTTCATTGACCTGCGATCGGCTCATCTTGCGCACAAAGAAGGTAAGCCCGTTATACATGAGGCATTGCTCCACCTTCGGCGTGCCCTTCGCTATCTCGGCGATCCATGATGCAAGCGTCTTCTGTTCATCGGGCAGCTCCCTGAATACTTTCTTGAGCGCGGCAAGCTGCACACCGCCCCCGGCGAGCCAGCGTGTGGGCGTTATCGTATAGAAGAATTCGGGGAGCATATCGTATTCATCCTGAATGTCACCGACAATGGATTCGAGTATGTTCTCAAGCGATATCATCCCGAGGGGAGCGCCATCGGGCGAACGCACGAGGGCGATGTGCTGATGCGCCTTGATAAGACGCTTAAGGACATCGCTTAACCGCTCCGCGGGTCCCACGGACACTGCGGGGCGGCATATGCTTTTCAGCGACGGCGAGGACGGGTTGATACGGAGCGCATTGACGATGTCCTTGAAATTCACATAGCCGATTATCGTCTGCGGGTCGTTCTCATGGATGAGCGGATAACGCGTGTGGTGATGGACATGCGCCTCGATGAGCGCTCTCTGCAGTGTCATCACCGTGGAAAGCACTTTCATATCCTCACGCCTGACCATTATCGACTGGACGGTAAGGTCCTTCAAGCGCATGGCATTGGCGATGATGGACGCCTGCTCCCTGGACAGTTTGTTCTTGACCGCTGCCATCTTCGCGATGCCCAGTATCTCGTTTATCGGGTCCTCGCTCTCATCGATGCCGGACATCGATATCCCTATGATGCGAAGGACAAATCGCGTCGAGACGGAAAGGAATGCGGTCGCCGGATACGTGATAACGGAGAACACCGCGAGCAACGGGAGAAGACGCATGATGGTCTTCTCGGGGTTACGTATCGCTATCGTCTTCGGCACGAGCTCACCGAACAATATCGAGAAATAGGTGACGAGAGACACGACGAGTACGAGTGAGAGCTGCGCCGACCAGGCACCCACGATGGGCAGCTCAGCGAACACGGGGGTGATCGACCCGGCGAGTGTCAGTCCGCTCACCGTTCCCGCAATGATGCCGATGAGCGTGATGCCCACCTGTATCGACGAAAGGAATTTATCCGGTTCGTTCATCATCGCAAGCACGCGGGGAGCACGCTTGTCGCCCTGCGACGCGAACGTTTCGAGCACTTCACGGCGTGCGGATACGAACGCGAACTCAGCGAGCGCGAACGCGCCGTTGGCCGCGATAAGAACAGCGATGCCGATGATCTCTATCATGCACTAGCGTATCTTGAGCGTGGCGATGCCGATGAGCACGAGGAGCGCGCCGATTATCCAGAACCGGAGCACCACCTTCGACTCATGCCAGCCGGACAGCTCGAAGTGATGATGCAAGGGGGCCATACGAAAGACCCGCTTCTTCCGCAGTTTGAACGAAACGACCTGTATCACGACCGAGACGAGTTCCGCGACATACACCCCGCCGACGATAACAAGGAGGAATTCCTGCTTGAGGAATATCGCTATCACCCCGAGCACGCCCCCGAGCGAGAGCGATCCGACATCGCCCATGAACATCTCGGCCGGGTGCGCATTGAACCAGAGGAAGCCGAGCCCCGCCCCCACGAGCGACGCGGTGAAGACCGTTATCTCCGCGGCATCGCGTATATGCGGAACAAGGAGATACCCGGACGCGGTCATATGTCCCGCGACATAGGCGAACACCGAATAGGCTATGGCCATGAATATCATAAGACCGATGGCGAGCCCGTCCAGGCCATCGGTGAGATTGACCGCATTGCTCGTGCTCATGACGATGAGCATGGAGAACGGTATGTAGAGCCAGCGTATGTCGAAATGCCACTCGGACACGAACGGGATGAAGAGCGTCGTCGACGGGATGCCCGTCACCTGCGCTACCTCGAGCGTCTTCGATATCTCGTTGAATTTCATCGACACGAGCGCGGTCGTACTGTCGAAAAAGAAAAGGAAGAGACCGATGCCGAGACCGATGGCCGCCTGCGCCGCGAGCTTATACCAGCCGTTAATCCCCTTGCTGTTCTTCAAGCGTATCTTGAGATAATCATCGAGAAATCCCACCAGGGCGAGAATGACCATGACTACCATGAGAAATACTATCTTGATATTATCGAGCCTGCCCCAGAGCACGGTAGCGGTGATGACCGCAAACACGATAAGTACGCCGCCCATGGTCGGCGTGCCCTTCTTCCCCTGATGCGACGCGGGCCCGTCCGAGCGTATCACCTGCCCGAAGGAAAAGCGCTGCAATGCGCGTATGAGGAACGGCCCCACAACGAAGGAGATGATGAGCGCGGTAAGCGCGGCGAGCGCCGAGCGGAAGGTGATATAGCGGAAAATATTGAACGCGAATATCTCTGATTTCAGCGGATAGAGGAGCCAGTAGAGCATCAGCTATCCTCGTCCTTGACCTCTTCGATAAGCTCGATGAGCTTACGGGTGCGGTTACGGAGCTTGGAGAACGATTCTTCCCGTTTCATCTGTTCCTGCTTGAGCTCATCAGCGATATTGAGCGCCGTCAGTATGGCGATGTTCGTCGTATCAGAAAGGTTCCCCTTGCGTGCGATCTCGAACATATTGCGGTCGACGTATTTTGAGAGCGAGATGAGATAATCGCGATCGGCCTCATCGGTACAGCGTATGGAAAAGGTCGTATTGAATATCTCGACCTTGACGCTCGTTTCGGTCACAATGCCCTCCGCATACGGTCAGGCTTTCTGTTCATCGTGCCAGAACGATTCGCTCTCATCGTCTTCATTGCCGATGAGGTATTCATCGTCATCGTCCGCTACAGCGGCCACCGGCGCTGCTTTCTCCGCGGCATCGAGCTTCTCCCAGGAATCGTCCTTGGCCGCGGTGAACGGGTCTTCTTCATCGGTAAGCGATACGACCTCCGCGGGTTTCACCGTGGTCACCGGAGCAGTTTTTTCGACCGCTGCGACGGGCACCGATACATCACGCTTTTTCTCAGGTGAGGGAACCGGCGAATGCGCAGGTGAATGCGCAAGCGCTTGCGCTGGCGTATTCGCTTTCCGCTGCACGGGTTTTTCCGCTGCAACGACCGGTTCGCTCAGCTGTTCATCCTCGCTTATATCGGTACCGTCAATGGTCTCTATCTGCGTGTATTTCGGTTTTCCCTTCTCTTTGGCCGACGCCTCAATGCTGTCCTTGGCGACCTCTATCTTCCCCATGATATCGTCAAGGCGCTTCTTGATGATGTTGCGCTGCTTCTCCATGGTGTTGCGTTCTTCACGAAGCGACTTGTTCTCGGTCTCAAGCGCATCGATCTTCGCCTCAAGCGACCTGATCGTATGATCGTATTTCGTTTTGAGCGATGAGACCTCGGCGCCGCGGTCGGCATCGGCTTCTTTCGCCGCCTTCAGTTCATCGATAAGATGGACAATGCTTTTCTCAAGTACGTCAAATTCTGCCAGATCCATATACGAACTCCCGGTGAATGCCGCGCGCAAAGGCTATCATGCGACTGACAACCCGATTATAATGCGTGTTGCGGTTTTTGCAAGCCGTTGCCCCGAGCGCCGCCCACGTGCGTGAGTGCACAAGCATGCACACGTGCGCTCAGCGTTTGCGGACACCGAGGAGCGTGAGATGCTTCGTGAAATGCGCGGCGAGGAAACCGTAATGCGCCTCTTCGTAGAGCGCGAGCGCCGAGAAGAATTCATCGCGCACGGCCGGGTCGTTCAGAAGACCGCCGTACGTGATATGGATGAGCTGGCGGGATTCGTTCATGTCCAGATACGAACGAAGGTCCGTGTCGCTTTTCCCGGCGATGTCGGGTATCTTCCTGAAATCGGCGGTGATGTGATAGAGCTTCAACGCTTCCGGCGCGTATGCGAACGCCTTCGCGTGCAGGATGCGGTACAGCGAAGGGGCCTTCGCGGCGATAGTACGCACCGCCTCAAGCCAGCTCGTGCCCGCCGTTTTGAGATGCAGGCGTCCGCCCGTATATTTTCCCACCGAGGGATAGACGGCGAATTTGTCGCTCCCTGAATGGACGGATATCTTGTAATTGCCGTTGGCCTTCGCTATCGCAGAGTGCATGCGGAACTGCCGGTCGAATTCGGCGGCATCGCCGATATAGTCGATGGCTTTCTGGAATTCGCCGATGAAGCGCGGCGCGAGCGAATTGACGAGCACCTTCTGCCTTCGCAGTTCGCGTATGATGAAGAGATGATGCTCGGGAAGCGTGGGCGCCGTCGTCTCATCGATGCTTATCTCAAGATCGTACCTGTTCCCGCGCTTCGCTTTGATGTGATCGTTCACTTCCTTTGAGAACGATATCGCCTTGCCGTACATGAGCGCACAGCGTTTCGCCTCCGTCTCCGTGATGAATATCTTCTCGCCGGGAACGGCGAACATTCTCCCGGCATAGGTCTTCATGATACGCGCACGTTCCGCATCCGGGAGCTTGTCGAATTCATTGCCGATCCTGCTCGCATTCCAGGACACCGCATCCGGGTTCATCGTGTTCGTAAGATCGAGGGTTATCATCGGCATGCCGGCCGCAAGCGCGGTATCGATGTCCGCAAGCGTCTTTAAGTGATCGCCGTCCGCGCCGTAGCCGCGTTCATACCCCGACTGAAAGACGAGGAATGCCGCCGCGGCCGTAACATCGCGATACGTGCGTTTGGTGAGCGTAAGTTCGCGTATCGACTGCTGCGCAAGCACCGGGTACGCGTCGAAATTGCGTATCGCCGCAAGCTGACCGGGTGTCGCAAGACCTAAGCGGTCGCCGCAGCCGATGGTGGTCCGTTTCGTGCGGAGCGATATGGGCGCGGTGAACGGGAAGAGCTTTCGGAGCACGAGCGAGTTCTCAAAGGTCATCCGCACGGTCTGCAGGTGTATATCGTTCTCATGCGTCATGACGCCGGTGAACGCTGAAGTGAACGCTGTGTGTGATGCGAGGAAGAGGTCCTTCTGTGTCCCGACGCGGCCGATGCAATAGAGCACGGGACCCCTGCGATACATCGAATTCCTGTAGAGGCACGCATCCCCGAGCGTATAGGCACCGCCGTCCTTGTTCTTCCGGACCGTTCCTCCGCTCTGGAATAAAATTCTTTCCTTGGCCATAAGTGCGATAATGGGGTTCACGGCACAACTCCTCAGCGCTTTCGCTTAATGCAGTATCGATGCGATGGATATCTCTTCGACGGCGATACGATCGGCATATATCTTCACCATATTGAACGCGGTGCTCTCGCGCACATCCCCCAGGCTGAACGCAGTGGACGGCGCGATGATGCAGTCGGTGTCCGCATAGCGGTTCTTCCGCGGTATGTGCCGATGCCCGCAGAGATACGCGAGCACCTTGCGCTCCTTGATGATAGCAAGGAATTTCTCGCGCGAGGGGGAATCGACCGTCCAGTATTTCACTTCCGGTGAATGCTCTTTCGGATCACCGATGAAAAGCGGATAATGCGTGCACAGCACGAGCGGTGCACCCTTCGGCACGGCATCCAGTTCGTGCATGAGCCAGGTGTTCTGCTCACGCTCTTCGGGGTACCCACTCTCGAGAATGACGCTGTTGTAGCCGATGAAATGGACGCCGTTCTTCACCTTATGCCAGCGGTCCTCTCCCACCGTACGCCGATACGCCGAGAGCCTGTCATGCGTCACCCAGCCGGCGACGCTTTTCTTGTTCCCAAGGTCATGATTGCCGGGGACGGCCCACGTCTCCATCTCTATCACTTCGGTCTCTTTGCGATAGAAACGGAATTCCTCTTCCTTGATGTTCTCGATGAGGTCGCCGGTGATGAGAAAGATGTCGGGTTTTATCCTGTTGGCGTACCGCATCACCGCGCGAAAGTTCTCGGTGAACTCCGGACGCTTCGGTGAGATATGGATATCGCTCGCGTGCAGTATGGTAAGGAGTTCTTCCGGCACGTCGGCTACGCCTTCAAGCGCGCTTTCGCATAGTTCATAAGGCCGCCTGATGCGATGAGCTTCTGCATGAACGGCGGGAACGAGGTGACCTTGTATTCCCGGCCCTTCGTGACATTGCGTATCGTGCCGGCGTCGAAATCCACGGTGACCGTATCCCCCGAGGCGATATCGACGGATGCTTCCTTCGATTCGAGGATGGGAAGCCCGATATTGATCGCATTGCGGTAGAAGATGCGCGCGAACGATTCGGCGATGACACAGCTGATGCCGGCGGCCTTTATCGCTATCGGCGCGTGCTCACGCGACGAGCCGCAGCCGAAATTCTCCCGTGCGCAGATGATGTCGCCCGGTCTCGCCTTCTTCACGAAGGATGCATCGGCATCCTCCATGCAGTGCGCCGCAAGTTCGGCAGGATCGGACGAATTGAGATAGCGCGCCGGGATTATCTCGTCCGTATTCACGTGCGCGCCGAACGTGTGAGCAGTACCGTGTGCAGTCATAGCGTATTCCTTGTCAGAGCAGAAAGCTCAGTCCGAACGAATGATTCAATCCGATCGATGTATAGCTGTCCGTAAAGAGCGCATAATCGAGACGCACCTGCCAGATATAGATACCAAGCCCGATGGACGGCGATGTGCGGTTCATCCCCACGCGGACGTACACGCCGCGGGCGAGATACTCCTCGTTCGTCGCGGTCGTCTTCGCATCGAACGAATAGACGCGGTACTCGCCGCCGATGGCGAAATCGATATCGGTGGACGGGAGCGCATAGGTGAGGTTCAACCCGATGGCGAAGCGCCCCTCGGAGCGGAACCCGATACCGGCGGTTATCTTCGTGTCGAGCGAAAAGAACGCGTTGTTGTAATAGACGCCGAGATTCTTTACGGCAACGCCGAGGAGAAGCCCCTTGAGGAATATCGAACGGGCGATACCCACATCGAGCGCGGCGCCCCAATACGTTTCCCCGGCGTCTATCATCGTATAGTAGCCTTTCGCGACGATGCCGATATAGGTCTCATAGGCGCTGAACGCACCGCCGATGGAAGCGGTAAAATCGCCGTAATTGTACGGTGCGAGCGCAACGTCGGAATCATTATATCGCGGGACATCGAGCGTCATGTCGCCCTTTGCGCCGACGCCGATGGCCCATTCCATGTCGGAGTCGCGGAGAACGAACGCACCGAGACCGCGGTAATCCCCATTCGCCTCTATGGGACCCGGATCGACGGTGAACGTAAAGCACGTGCGCGAAATGTAGGGCATAAGTCCCGGGTTGGAGAATATCGCGCTCGCGTCGTCGGCAAGCGTTACCGATGCGCCGCCCATGCCGAGGTCGCGGACGGATGAGACACCATCGACCGAACGCTCACGGATCATGCTGCCGCCGACCGGGAATAATGCCGATGCGGTAATTACAAAAACGATAATGCGCAATCGCATATCCATCCCCCTACTTGACTACCACTTTCGTATATGCGGTGAGCGTATCACCATCCTGTGTGCGTATGTCCAATTTTGCGTGATACAGCCCCGGCGCAAGTATGGCGCCCTTGTCATCGACGCCGCGCCATTGGAACGTGAACGGGCTTGCGGTGATATTCGTCGCAATGGTATCGGTATAGAGCTGCTTCCCCTGCGGATTGAAGACCGTGACGATGACCTTGGAAAGCGACGGGCTTGAATAGCTGAACTTGAACGTCGTCGCCGTATCCGACGCCTTGAAGGGATTCGGATAATTGTGGAAGCCCGACATCGTGGAGCGCGGTGCCGCCGCAAGCGAGAACGCGATGAGCACTCCTGTTAAAATGCGTAAGCGCATATGCCCCCCTCTAGTGCGTGAAAAGTATCCGCCCGCAGTTGAAACATACGATGATGCGGTTCTGCCGGCGCACCTCATTGACCGTCATCTTCGGTATCGTGATATGACATGCCGAACAGGTTCCCTGCTCTATTTTCGAAAGCGCCCGTCCGCTGTATTTTTCCTTGATGCGGTTGTACTGATCGAGCATATCCTTGTCTATCTTCGTTTCCAGGGCTTCCTTGTATTTCTTGTATTCGTACAGTATCGTCTCGTTCTTTTCCTTCTGCGTCGATTCCCAGAGCTCATAGGCATAGAGCTGCGAATCGGCTCGCTGCAGTTCGATGAGGTATTTTATCTGGCCTTCGTTCTCGTACTTGCTTTCAAGCTCTTTCGCGGAGGCAAGCGTCTGCATGACGTCATCGGCGGTCCTGGCAGATGCGATCTTTTCCATGATATCGCGCTGGCTGATGAGGAATATCGTCTGCGAGAGCATGGCAACGTAATCGTCAGCATCGCCCTCATCGGCAACGAGCGTGAACACCGTTTTCACCGGTTTCCCGTCGAGCGACTGGAAGTCTATCTCATTGGCAAGAAGGGTGATGAATATCTCGGTCTTCCCGAACCCCTTGATGCGCCCGTGGGGTATGGCGATGGAATTGCCGATGCCAGTGCTTTCCTCTATCTCGCGGTCCGCAAGCGCGGTGGCTATCTTCTTCTCGTCGGAATCGGTGGCCGCGGCGATAAGCTTGGCAATAACAGCGATGGCCTCATCCTTCGTCGCAGCGGCGACACTTTCAAAAATATGCTTTTTCTTAACCTTGTCGATCACCTGAAGCATGCAGTCTCCTTTGATTCAAGCATAAACGGCCGAGGCGTCTCCGGCATTCGATCAATGCATGATTGGGTAAGGATTTTATGCTAGAAACGAAAAAATGCAAGGAGAACGGCACGGCCGTTCTCGGGCGGGATAGAGGGGGGTCGGGCGGGCTATTGACAAAATGCCCATTCCAGTATAAAACCGTCCGTCACACGATCAACCAACGAAGAAGGTAGCTTATGGACCTCGGAATAAAAGGCAAATCGGCAGTCGTGACCGGCAGCGCACGGGGCATCGGCCGCTCCATCGCCGAAAAGCTCGCCCATGAGGGCGCGAATATCGTCATCACTGACGTCAACGATGAAATGGCAAAGACGACAGCCGCGGAAATAGCCTCGAAATACGGTGTTAAAGCGGTAGCGTTCAAGCATGATGTATCGAATTCAGCCGATACCGAGAAAGTCGTCGATCAGGCGGTGGCGGCATTCGGCACTATCGACATGCTCGTCAATAATGCGGGTATTACCCGCGACACACTCATGATGCGCATGAAAGATGAGGATTGGGATCTGGTGATCAAGATCAACCTTACCGGCGTTTTCAACTGCACCAAGGCGGTCATACGCCATATGCTCAAGGCGAAAAGCGGTTCCATCGTGAACATCGCATCCGTCGTCGGCATGATGGGCAATGCCGGACAGGCGAATTACAGCGCCTCCAAGGGCGGCGTTATCGCCCTTACCAAGACCACAGCGAAAGAAGTGGCCTCGCGCGGCATTACCGTGAATGCCATTGCGCCGGGCTTCATCAATACCGATATGACGAAAAAGCTCCCGAAGGAAGTGACGGACAAGTTCATTGCCGTCATCCCCTTCGGACGATACGGTGAGCCGGAAGAAGTGGCCGATGCGGTGCTCTTCTACTGCTCATCGATGGCACGGTATATAACCGGGACCGTGCTCCCGGTAGACGGCGGCATGGTAATGTGACGATAGTCGCATTTCTATAAATAACACCCGGGAGGAAATCAATGGGTATTTTCGAAGACGTCAAAGAAGTCATCGTCAGCCAGCTTGGCGTCGATGAGGGCAAAGTATCGCAGCAGTCGTCGTTCGTCGACGACCTCGGTGCCGACTCTCTCGATACGGTGGAACTCGTGATGGAACTTGAGAAGAAGTTCGGCATCGAGATCCCTGACGAAGCGGCCGAGAAGATCAAGACCGTCGGCGACGCTGTCAAGTACATCGAAGAACACAAGAAGTAGGCTTTAGGCTTTACTGATCGAAATGTAAAAAGAGGATAGAGTGATGAACCCTATCCTCTTTTTTATGTGTGCGCCCGGTAGGGCGCATTTCATCAATGTTTAATCAGTGCGGGGAAGGTACTCTATGAGCGAACGAAAAGTTGTCATCACCGGCATGGGGCTTACCTGCCCCGTGGGCAATTCGGTGGACGAATCATGGAACAATCTCATCAACGGCGTGTCCGGTATCGATGAGATCAAAAGCAACTTCAATCCCAAGGAACAGGGATACCCCGTATACATCGCCGGCGAGCTTAAGAACTTCAGCGATGAAGGTCTCATGGCCGACAAGAAGATGATCCGCCGTCTTGATAAATTCATCAAGTACGCGCTCTTCGCCGCCCGCGATGCCATGAAGGATTCCGGCGTCACGGTCGAGGGCGACCCCACGCGCTACGGCGTCCTTATCGGCAGCGGCATCGGCGGGCTCTGGACGTTCAGCAAAGAGCATGAGAACCTTATCGCACGCGGACATCGCGCCGTCGGCCCCTTCCTTATCCCCATGCTCATCACCAATATGGTGCCGGGGCTCGTTTCCATCGAATACGGTTTTGAAGGACCGAACTTCTCGATATCAACGGCATGCGCCACGTCCAATCACTCCATCGGCGAGGCGATGCATATCATCAAACGCGGCGAAGCGGATGTCATGCTTACCGGCGGTTCCGAAGCGGCGATACTGCCGATCGGCCTGTCAGGCTTCTGTTCGCTCCGTGCGCTTTCCACCCGCAACGATGCGCCGACCAAGGCTTCACGCCCGTTCGACAAGGACCGCGACGGCTTCGTCATGGGCGAAGGCGCGGGAGTGCTCGTGCTCGAAGAGCTTGACCATGCGAAGAAACGCGGCGCGAAGATATACGCCGAAGTCGTCGGCTGCGGCATGACATCGGACGGACATCACATCACCGAACCGCGCGAGGACGGCATGGGCGCCGGCAAATCGATGATATTCGCTATGCAGCAGGCGAAGATAAACCCGGAAGACGTAGGCTATGTGAACGCGCACGGCACATCGACGCCCAAGGGCGATCCGGGAGAGACAAAGGCCATCAAAGGCGCGCTCAAGGACCATGCGAAGAAAGTGAAGATAAGCTCGACGAAATCGATGTCGGGACATCTCCTCGGCGCCGCCGGCGGACTTGAAGCCATCGTCTGCGTGAAGACGCTCCAGACAGGCATCATTCACCCGACGATCAACCTCGAGAACCCCGATCCTGAATGCGATCTCGATTATGTGCCCAACAAGGCGCAGGAAGTAAAGGGCATTAAATACGCGCTCTCCAATTCCTTCGGCTTCGGCGGGCATAATGCGACGCTTGCGCTGAAGAAGTTCGAGTAGGGGTTTCGCCTCCGGCGGCCGCGACGGGGAAGATGTGGCATTTTTTATGCGCTACGCGCTACCGCTGGCTCGCCTTCTCCTTTATCAACAGCATAAGCTCCACCCGATTCCTGATATAGCACTTGCGGTAGATATTATACACGTGACCGTCGATGGTCTTCTTGGCGATACTGAGCATACGCGCTATCTCGCGCGAGCTTTTCCCCTTCACGAGCGCGCGGATTATCTCCTGTTCGCGATCGGTCAATTTATAGAGCGCGATGAAATGCTTTGTCATTCCGCCGTCGGAGGGTATCGGCGCGTAGAAGAACGAGACCGTATACACGAGCATGCCGAGATTCCAGAGAAGGAGATATGCCCCGTAGAGATACGCCGCATATTCGCCGCGGGCGAGCACTTCCTCGACGACGGCGAACGGCAGCACGAATACGCTCACTGCGACGAAATAGAGCATCGGGCGTTTGGATGTATCGGCGGCGAGCGCACGCGCGTGGAAAAGCGCACCGACGAACCAGCCGCAGTAGAAGAGCCGCACAAGGACATCGATAATGCGCACGGTGATCCATTCCGTGCCGCGGATGAAACCGGCTATCGACGGCACCACGATGGCGAGGAAAAGCGCGATAGCGATGAGGAGGAATATCGTCGTGTAGCGCTTCTTCACATCCCTGCCGATGAGCGTGAGCACGAATTGCGGTGCGGCGAATATCGTGGCGCTGAGCGAGAATGCCATGAGTATGAGCTCGACATGCGAAGCAGCGGGCGGCGAGGGTATGAACTTTTTTACGAAGAAGGCGACGGCGAAGATGAGGAAAAACACGAGCGCCGAGGCAAGCAGGAGGAGATAGTATCGAAAATACGCGGTGGTATATCGCGGATAGAGAAGCAATGCGGATGCGAACGATGCGACGCTCACCAGAACGGTGACGATCGAGAACCAGAACCTGAACTGCTCCATGGCATCAACCCTTGAGCCGGATATCGAGCGAATCGACATAGCGGAAGAATTCAGCACGGAAATTCGCATCGTTCATGATGCGCTCTGAAAGCCCGCGGGCATGATACACCGGTATCCGTTCATCAATGGCGATCTTATATCCCTTGAGCATGAGCTTCCTGATATAGTATTTATCGTGGAGAAAATAGACCTGGTCAGGGAAATGGGAGAAACCGCCGGTCTCTTCATACAGGGCACGGTCGGTCATGGCGCACCAGCCGCCGACGGCGCCGAAGAGAAGCGAGAGGCCGTCCTTTTTCACGCGCTGATATGTCCACATCGGATATTTCGCCCCGTCGGTATACCGGTCGCCGATGACATCCGCGGCAAGCCATTTTACCGCGGGTATCCGCCGGTAATCATGAAGCAGCGCCGAAAGCCAGCCCTCGGGGAACCGTATCACATCATGATCGAGCGCCACGAAGTATTTCCCGTGCGCTTCCTTGAAGGCATGATGATATGCGTTCAGTCCCGTGTTCACCGGACTGTGCATGACACGCACCTTTCTATCCTTCCGGAAACGCGAGAGGAATTTCACGGCATCATCGCCGGCATTGTTGTTGTAGATGATGAACTCGACACGCTCATGCCCGGCATGACGGATGGCGTTCTCGATACAGCGCCGAGCGAGCGGGAGCACGCCGTGCGTGGGTATGACGACACTGACCATATCGCGCGATACGGAGGATGCGCGGACCTCGAAGCGTTTCGGGCTCACGCGATAATAGAAGAAATACTTGACGACGAACTTCAGCGCAACGATCAGCTGATCGAATATCGGCTTCATGATAGCTCCCCCGTCACCATACCGCACCAGTGCCGAGATCGCAACGATCGCAGCCGATCATCACAGCCCCTCCTACCATATTATCCGTCGAGCGACGACGACGAGAAGCAATGCCGAAAGGAGCATGCCGGAGAACCCCTCGAGCGCGGCGATAAAAGCAATGATCCCCGTGGGATTGAAATCCCCGAAACCGATGGTAGTGAAGCTCACCATGGAAAAATAGAGCGCCTTCGAAAAGATATAGATGAGCGGCGGATATCCCGATGCCATGGCCATCTCCCTGAGCGGTTTTTCCGTACCGTAGAGGAGCCCCCCGATGCCGAGTGAGGGAAATGCGCTCCCCGCCGTGTAGAATGCCGCGGCGGCCAACCAGATGCAGAATATGACCATGATGACGCGCCCATAGCTTGTGAAGTATCTGCTTACGACATCGAGCAGGAACCATTCTGCCGCACTGCGGAGCTTCGAGACAA
>JBBTBY010000133.1 GCA_038043445.1 Spirochaetota bacterium | reverse complement strand
AGTGCTGCCGATGTCCCGCACAGTGCTGCCGATGTCCCGCACAGTGCTGCCGATGTCCCGCACAGTGTGGCGCAAATCGCCCTCCAGGCTCGCGCCACCTGCGCCCTCCATGGCGCACGGTTGCCGATGTCCCGCACAGCATGGCGCAAATCGGCATCCTGCCTCGCGCCACCTGCGCCCTCCATGGCGCACGGTTGCCGACATCCCCGCACAGTGTTGTGCAAATCGGAGCACGCTTGCCGAAGTGAAAATCTCAAAAATCCCCCTACAATCAGCGATAATTCACGGTCTTTTCCCTATCAACAACGTTTTTTCATGCACGAAGCGGCGGGGCGTTGCCGAGAAAGCGCCTGGTGCGAGCACTACATGGATGTATTCAGCAATTTAATGCATGAGATCATTATTATTCATCGAACACTTTTGCCAGTAGCAGCTGCGAGCACTGCGGCGAGTCCGAGGCAGGAAGCCGAGGACGTCTTTCGAGGCAATGCCCCGCCGCGAAGTGCAGAGAAAAACGCCCCATCTTCATCGGTGCGGCGCCTACCTTCTTTTCTCTATCACCCTCGACGCACAAGGAATATTATGATCATCGTACGCCGCCCGCCCGGCGAGATGATATCCAAGCCCGGCGACCATCGCCGCATTGTCCGTGGTGTATTTCCGCTCGGGGAGATGCGCCGATATCTCGCGGCTTTCGGAGAATAGTTTTCTGAGATAGCTGTTCGCCGCAACGCCGCCGGAAATGCCGACGGTGCGGATGCCGCTTTCGCGCGCATAGGCGGTGACCTTGTCGTAGAGCACGCCCACCGCGCTTTTCTGGAAGGAGGCGCAGATATTTTCCATGGTCGCGGTTTTTCCTTCGCGGAGGAATTGTTCGGTCTGATATACCACGGCGGTCTTAAGCCCGCTGTAGGAGAAATCGAATCGATGTTTCCCCGCCACTTTCGGCCGCGGATAGGCGATGGCGTTCTCATCGCCGAGGGCGGCAAGTTTATCGACGATAGGGCCGCCAGGGAAGCCGAGTTTGTAGAACTTCGCTATTTTATCGTACGCTTCACCCACGGCATCATCGATGGTGGTGCCGATGACGGCGTAGATGTCGTGATCCGTCACTTCGCAGATAAGCGTATGCCCGCCCGAAACGACGAGGGCGATGTAGGGGAAGGCGAGCGTATGCGAAAGGTGTACCGAATAGATATGAGCGGAGATATGATTAATGGGTATGAGCGGTTTTTTGAGCGTGAACGCAAGCGCTTTCGCCGCACCCACACCGACAAGGAGCGAGCCGATGAGGCCGGGGCGATTGGTCACCGCAATCGCATCGATATCATCGAGGCGAACGTTCGCTGTTTTCAATGCGCCGTCGATGAGGAGCATTATCGCTTCGAGATGTTTTCGCGCCGCAAGTTCGGGTACGACACCGTCGTAAAGCGCGTGTACATCCACCTGCGAGCTTAAGAGCGATGCGCGCACAGTGGTGCCGTCGTCGACTATCGCGACGGAGGTGTCGTCGCATGAGGTGTCAATGCCGAGTATCGTCATTGTACGAGCTCCGAGAGCCGCACGAGGCGTACGCCGTGTTCGGTTAGGCGCGGCAGCTCTTCGGCGAGCACGGCAAGCGTCATCTCCGATGTATAATGGCCGATGGCTATGGCGCTGCCTTGGCGTTTCGCACGGGCGATGAGCGCGTTGAAACGTTCACGTATCGCGCGGACGGTGCGCGTGTCGTCGAGGAAGATGTCGCGCTTGGCGGCGGGTATGTGCATGTCGCGCATGACATCATACGCGGCGCTCTTTATCGATGTCCGTGAATCGAGGAAATAGACGCCGCGTTCCCTGCAGAAATCGGCCACCGCAACGAGCGATGTCTTTTCTTCCGTGAACCGCGAGCCGGTGTGATTGTTCATGCCGCGGGCGCCGCGGACGGCGGTGAATGCCTTCTCAAGTGATATCTTCACGGCTTTGGCATCATTGCTGACCGTGAGATAGTGCATGCCGCGTACTTCGTTCTCATCATGCGGTTCCATCGGCATGTGAACGATGTATTCATACCCCCGCTGTGCGAGCGTGCCCGCGAAGCGCGATGCATACGCGCCTTCCGGCAGAACGGCGAATACGATGTCCGGTGAAAGAGCGAGATATCGTTCTTCGTATGTACGCTGTGCGCCGCAATCGTCGATGACAATGGCGATGCGCGGGGTGTCATCGGGGGCGGTGAGCGCATTCGTCGCGGCGGTGTTCGTGCGTTCGCCGGTGCGCGGCGGCGACAGATCGATGATGCGCGAGAGCACGATGCAGAGCACCGCGATGAGGATGAGCATGAGGGAGTAGAGCGTCGAGGTGCGCATGGATATTATCGTCGGTCAGTAGAGAAGGTCATACGACACGACAACACGGCGGTTCTCGCCGTTCATGGGGTCGCCTGCGTTCTTCATATCATCGGCGCCGCGGCTGAAGATGAGGAAGCGGTCGCGGTCGACGTGATAGTTCTGCGATATGTAATTGACGACACTTTTCGCCCGTTCGCGGGCAAGCTCCCTGATGCGCGCCGCGCTGCCGCCCATCTCGTTCGTGCTGGCATGCCCTTCAACCGTGATGTAATTGTTATACACGGGATTGTTCCCGTAGTGTTTCACAAGATCTCGTGCTACATCATCGATATCCTTCTGCCAGTCATACCCGCCGAAGATGATGAACGGTTTCTCGATCTGTACATTGCGTATATTGGGGTCATCGAGATTGAACCGTATGAGCTCTATCCAGTAGCGGTGACGATAGACGGTCGGTATCGGCGATTCCGTGCGTCTGCATTTTGCGTTCGTGAACGGCAGGGACGGTATCGTCGTTATCGTGTTCGGCAGAACGGTGAATCGGGGGAATTCGAACGCATAATGACCGCGCGAAGAATCGGCGATAAGCACCTTGAGCGTATAGACGCCCGAGGGCACTTTCTCCATGAGGAATCTTCCTGAATTCCAGTCGAGCTTGCGGTAATTGTTCTCATCGAGAAAGATGAGGACATTATCGAACGGCGTGCCGTCCATCTCGACGACACCGGCAAGTGCGCCCTTGGGCGGAGGCGGTGCGAACCCGAAGAGTATCGCCGCGATACAGAATAACAGCATGCGATGGGTATTCATCAGCTTATCCGTGTTCCGATCGACATATCCTTATCGGGCGTAAGGAGCGATAGTGTTTCCCCGCCTGCTGCGAGCACCATCCCCTGCGATTCTATCCCCATGAGCTTACGCGGCGCGAGATTGGCGAGGAAGACAACGCGTTTGCCGATAAGCGTTTCCGGCGTGTAATGCGGATAAAGCCCGCCCACGACGCTCCGCTTTTCCGTGCCGATATCGATGGTCATGTGTATCAGTTTTTCCGAGCCCTCGACGCGTTTTGCCTCGAGCACCTCTGCCACGAGGAGCGTGAGCTTCTTGAAATCATCATAGGTTATCGTGCCGTCCATGGCCGGTGCTTTTTCCATTTTCTTTTCCTTCGACGCGGCTTTTTCCGGTTTTGCGTCCCGCGCCAGTTCCTTCTCGATCTCGACGCGCGCAAAGAGCGGTTCCCCGCGGGTGATCGCCGTGCCGGCGGCAAGCACGCCGAATTTCCGTGCATCATCCCAGTGCGGCGTATATGACATTCGTTCGAATACTTTTTTCGCGGTCTCCACAAGAAAGGGTGAAAGCAGCGTCATGACGATGCGAAGTGTTTCCATGGCGGTAACGATGACGCGTGAAAGGTCTTCCGTGCGGGATGCGTCCTTCGCCATTTTCCACGGCGCTTCTCCGGCGACATAGCGGTTCGCTTCGCTTATGACGTCCCATACAGCGACAAGTGCGTCTGAGAACTGCAATTTCTCGAGCTTCTCTTCGACCGAGGATGCCAATGCAAGCGCTTTATCAACAAGTGTCCGCTCCGCATCGGTGAGCTTCTTCGCATCGAAAGCGGGGAGCTTTCCCCCGAACGCGCTTTCAACGATGGTCGTCGTGCGATGCCAGAGATTGCCGAGGTCGTTGGCGAGATCGGCGTTGAAGCGCTTCAAGAACGCCTCCTGCGTGTAGTGACCGTCGTAGCCGAACGTCATCTCGCGCATGAGGAAGTGGCGTATCGCATCGATGCCGTAGCGGTCGGCGAGCACGTTCGGGTCGACGACATTCCCTTTGCTTTTCGCCATCTTGCCGCCCTCGAAGAGTATCCAGCCGTGACCGTATATCTTTTTGGGGAGCGGAACGCCGAGCATCTTGAGCGTTATCGGCCAGATGATGGCATGGAAACGCACGATCTCTTTTGCCATGAGATGGACGTCCGCGGGCCAGAATTTCCTGAAGAGCGCATCGTCCGAAGATGCGTAGCCGAGGCCGGTGATGTAGTTCGAGAGGGCATCGATCCAGACATAGATGGTGTGCTTCGGGTCGAACGGCACCGGTATGCCCCAGGAAAGATTGGTGCGCGATACGGCGAGATCGGAGAGCCCCGGCTTGAGAAAGTTGTTCACCATCTCGTTCACGCGTTCGCGCGGCTCGAGGAATTCCGGATGTTCCTCGTAATACTTCAAGAGCCAATCGGCATACTTCGACAGCTTGAGGAAATACGCCTCTTCGGTGCGGCGTATCAGTTCGTTGCCGCAGTCGTCGGAGGGGCAGAAGAATTTGCCGTCACGCTTGACCGCCTGCGATTCGGTGAAATACGCCTCTTCCGAGACGCAGTAAAGCCCTTCGTAGGTGCCCTTGTAGATGTCGCCCTGATCGTAGAGCTTCTGGAATATCGCGGTGACCGATCTCTTGTGCGAGTCGTCCGTAGTGCGGATGAAGTGGTCATAGGATATGTCAAGCCGTCTCCAGAGCGCCTTTATCCAGACATTGATCTTGTCGACATGCTCCTGCGGCGTAAGCCCGTTCTCTTTCGCCTTCGTCGCTATCTTTTCGCCATGCTCGTCGGTGCCGGTGAGGAAGAATACGTCGTGTCCGGTAAGGCGTTTGTAGCGCGCCATGACATCGGCCGCTACCGTGGTATAGCAGTGGCCGACGTGCAGATAATTGGACGGATAATATATCGGCGTCGTTATGTAGAACGTTTTTTGCATGCAATGATACTATCGCACCAATGGTGAAAAAGCAAGACAGCGATGCTTCTCCGGTACTATGTAAGACAAATGCAACCACAGAGGAAAAACAGAGAACACAGAGAGGAATAGTGGGTTTTTGGTTTTTACCCAACGGGTGGTTTTTTCTCTCTGTGCTCTCTTCTTCTATTTCTCTGTGGTTTGTTCGTAAATTCTTATACGGCACTTTAGATGTGCATGATGCTTGCACGATGACACGCGGAGGGTATAATACATCCATGATATCGGGAGTGCATACATGCGTACGATCATTTTTCTGCTCTGCGCGTTACCGCTTATGAGCGCCGTCATCGATGGCGTCGCCGGACTTTCCATCAACGATACGGGTGATATGAAATTCAACGATGTCGCCGTCGAGATGGTGATAAGTGAAACAGGCAATGTGCCGACGATGCAAAACGCCGCATCGGTAAAGCGCGATCCGGGATATCCGAAGACCGATGCGTCATCGTTCGCGATCAACGGCATTATCACGGCGGGCAGATCGAAAAAGCAGTATCCCTTCACGCAGACGGTGACGAGGTCCGCCGCCGGTATCGAGCTGTCGTATACGATCGATGACCTTGCCGACGATATCATCGATGTGCGGCTTTCGTTCAAGATGCCGCTCGCTGTCGCGAAGGGGAGGGCGGTGACAGCCGATGGAAAAATGGTCCCGCTGCCGATAGAAGCGGACGAGTTCACCATCATGAACGATGTGTCGATGAAGTCCATTGCGCTGCCGGCGATGGGCGGCGATATTCTGGTGACCGGATCGTTCATCGGATTCCTGCAGGACCGGCGCAAGTCGAAACAGGATTGGTATGAAACGCGGCTGCAATTCATCCGCGAGGGGACATCAGCCCGCTTTCGAGCGATCGTGTCGGCGATACCGGAAGGCGCCGCTGCACAAGCCCAGGTGAAGCCGTCCTTTGAGCGGTTCAGTAAGATCGCTGTTGAAAAGAACGTTGCTTATCTTGCTCCCGAACGGGCGGAAAAGATCGATATCTATATGCCCGAGGCGGGAGATGAGCGCTTCCCCGCCGTGCTCGTGATACATGGCGGCGGCTGGAGCGGCGGCGATAAGGCGGATAAACGCGAAACGCAGATATGCGATACGCTTGCCCGCGCGGGGTTCGTGGCTGCAAGCGTGAACTATCTCCTCTCCGCGAAAAATGCGCCGTCATGGCCGACGAATATCCACGATGTGAAAAGCGCGATACGATTCCTGCGCGTGAACGCGGCGAAGTATCATATCGATCCTGCGCATATCGGGACCATCGGCGGTTCGGCGGGCGGCCATCTCGCCATGCTCATGGCATTGACCGGCGATGACGAACGGCTCGATCCGCCTCTTTACCCCGGGACATCCACGAAAATAGCAGCGGCGGTGAACCTCTACGGGGTACCCGACATACGAAAACCCCTGTCGAAAAGTACGCGAGGCTGCGGCGAGGGATGGATCGGCAAGCGCGCCGAGGATGAGACATCGCTTTTCGAATTACTCTCGCCTATAACGCATGTGAAGAAGGATAGTGCTCCGGTATTCACGCTCCACGGCACAAAGGACGTCACCGTGCCGATAGCGTATTCCGAGGAGCTTATCGCCGTAATGAAGGCCCGCGGTGCGCCGTATCAATATACGGTAGTGAACGATGCGCCGCATACGTTCTACATCAATTCCAAAAGCGGCGATTTTCGCGAAGTGATAGTCGAATTCTTCAGGAAGTATCTTCGATAGTAATTTGACATCACGGATAACTTGATTATACTCCTTGCATGCGTTCCCTTCTTATCATATTGTCAGCCGCGCTGGTTTTTGCCGAATGGCCGATATTCCGCGGCGACGGCGCCTTATCCGGCACCGCGGTGTCGTCGATACCCGATCGCCCCGTCATTCTCTGGTCGCATGTCGTGGGGAAAAAGACGGTATCCTCCCCGGTCATAGCACGGGGTGTCGTCTGCATCGGCGGGGACGGCGTGTTCGCGCTTTCGGTGTCCAACGGCAAGCGGCTCTGGTCATATCCCTCGAGCAACAGCTTCGATGCACCGCCGCTTATTTATGAAGGAAGTGTCTATATCGGCGACAGCGCGGGTACGTTCCATGCGTTCGATCTTTCCACCGGCAGCATACGCTGGCGATTTTCAACCGGCGAGCAGTTCGCGGGGTCGGCGAATGCGGCGAGCGGGAAGGGGCTCATTGTCGCAGGCTGTTATGACAATACGCTCTATGCCTTCGATGCCCAACACGGCCGCGTCGTGTGGAAATTCGAAACGGATAATTACATCAACGGCGCGCCTGCGGTGAGCGACGGGCGTATCGCCTTCGGCGGCTGCGACGGGAATCTCCATGTGCTTTCATATAACGGCGAGAAGCGCGCGGCCATCGATGTTTCCTCGTACATACCGTCATCGCCGGCGATCGCCGGGACGCGTGCGTATTTCGGCAATTACGGCGGCAAGCTCATCTGCGCCGATATCGCGAAGGGCCGCATCGAGTGGCAGTTCGGTGAGGAGGACGGCGCGCCGTTCTTCGCGTCGGCGGCTGTGGCATCAGGGCGTGTCGTCGCCGGGCGCCGCGATAATAAGATATACTGCCTGGATGCACGCTCGGGTAAACGCGTATGGACCTTTTCAACGCGCGGCGATGTTGACAGCTCGCCGGTGATAGCATCGAATACGGTCATCGTCGGTTCGGCGGACGGCTCCGTGTATGCGATAGCGCTTGCGACAGGGAAACTCATTTGGTCATATGAGCTCGGCGGGCGCATCACAAGCTCGCCCGCGGTGGATGACGGGCGAATCATCATCGGCTGCGAGGACGGGCGCGTGTACGCATTGGGGGCAAAGCGATGAGGATAGTGTATGTCGTGCCGGGCTTCGGCAATACGTTCTACTGCGAGAATTGTTTTCGCGACGGTGCGTTCATCAAAGAGCTTGCCGCTCGCGGGCATGATCTCATGATGGCCCCGATGTATATCCCCGTCGCCGGTGCGCCGATAGATGCGGATACCCCGGTGTTCTTCGGCGCGGTCAATGTCTATCTCAAGGAGAAATTCTCCATCTTCCGGCGTTCGCCGTCGTGGCTTGAACGCATCCTCAATGCCCCGTTCATTCTGTCGCTCGCAAGCTCGCAGTCCGGTTCCACACGCGTACGCGGGCTTGAGGGCATGACGCTGTCGGTGCTCCGCGGGGAATCGGGGAATCAGGCGAAAGAGCTCGACCGCCTCGTGCAGTGGCTCATCGAATACGGCAAACCCGATATCGTCCATCTCTCCAACGCGCTCCTCATCGGGCTCGCCCCGGCGATACGGGCGAAGACAAAAGCCCGTGTCGTCTGCTCGCTCCAGGACGAGGATACCTGGGTCAATGAGATGGAGAAGCCGCTCGATAAGGAAGCGTGGTCCGTCATGCGCGAACAGGCGAAGCATGTCGATGCGTTCATTGCGGTGAGCCGTACGTTCGGACGCGCCATGCAGAAGCGACTGGCGATACCGGCCTCGAAGCTCCATGTCTCCTACATCGGTGTGCCGACGAAAGCATATAAACGTTCGGTGCTGCCCGATACCCCTGTCATCGGATATCTTTCACGGCTCACGCCGTCGCTCGGCCTCGATATACTCATCGATGCGTTCATTCTCCTCAAGAAGGACGAACGTTTCGCGCGCGCGCGGCTTCGTCTTACCGGCGGGCTTACCGGCGACAATAAGAATTTCGTTGAGGCGATGAAGCGCAAACTCCGCCATGCGATGTGCATCGATGACGTCGATATCATTCCCGACGCCTATCGCGATGACCCGCATGGTTTTCTGTCGTCGCTCACCGTGCTCTCGGTGCCGGTGCCGGAGGGCGAGGCGTTCGGCACATATCTTATAGAAGCGTTCGCGTCCGGCGTGCCCGTTGTACAGCCTGCAGCGGGGGCATTCCCCGAGATAATCCGTCTTGCCGGTGCCGGGGCGCTCTATTCGCCCAATACGCCTCAAAAACTCGCCGATGCGCTCGCATCCCTTCTTGGCGATCGAAAGCGGCTTGAGCGGCTCGCGAACGCCGGCGTGCGTGCTGCGAAAAAGCATTTTGATGTGGCGGTGATGGCCGCATCCGTTGAACGCGTATATCGTAAGCTTCGATGAGCCGCCGTTGACATACGCCCGCGCTTCACGATATTTGATCTGCATTTCGCAGCGGATACCATGGCGGCGTACACTTCGGGGTAGGCGGCGCCCATTTGCCCGCGGTCAATGCATATGGTACCGCACCGCGTTTTGTTTCGCCGGGGTTCACTGTGATGAGATGCGGCGTATCAGTGAGAATCGTTGAAAACGCGTGCAAGGGATAACGTAAGGATCGATGGATCGTCGTCCCGGAGGTGGCGGATGTAAAGCGGTTTGACAAATACGAATATCATGATATAAATTCTCAAGGTTGCAGAGGGCGATGTGGATTTCTTGCAGGAGATATCGGTGAACTTAAGGAATACAGGCATACTGCTCATGCTGTGCGCTATCGGCTCGGCAGGTCATGCAGGAGAACGGAAAGTGAGGGTCGAAACATCCGATCATTTCAGCGTCTGGGCATCGAAGGTCGACGGGACTGACCGCAGGCTGATAATGACCGATCCGAAGCGGCAGATAACGCATACCCGCATTTCACCGGATATGGAATGGATGACGTTCTCCACCTACAACAATTTCGGCAAGAACGGCCTCGCCATTGAGGACAACAACTATGCCAATTCCGAACTCTGCATCATGAAGCTCGATGGAACGGAAATGAGGACCATTGCAGGTCCCGTGCCCGGTGAGATCAACTGCAACGGGAGTTTTTCATCGGACGGCAAGCGGATAGTCTTCATGTCGACACGGTCCGGCGATGGGTGTTTGCTGTATTGGTACGACATGGCGACGGGGAATATAACGAAGGTCCCGACGCCATCGGCCCTGCACGTGCTGTCGGACCCGCATGAGGTGAAGGATCGTATCATATTCCCGTCCCGTCCCGAAAAACGCGGTGAATCGCAGGCCGTCTGGATGATGCACACGGATGGCACGGACGCACGGCAGATCTCGTTCCCGAAAAAGCCGGAGAACGCACCGAGAGAGGCATTGCTCATCGGTGATTATGACTGCCGCATGTCGCCGGACTGCACCACCGTAAGCATATTTCGCAATGTGGGCGGGGCGTTCCACATCGTACTGCTCACGGTCGCCACCGGGGAAGAGATCGATATGACCGAGCCGTTTTTCACGAGCAGGAACAAAACGGCCGAAGGCGTCGTCGACTGGTCGAGCGACGGCAGATTGATGATATTCCGGCACATCGCACTTGATCATGACGGCATGGCCGGTGTCGGGCTTTATGTCATGCGCCAAGACGGCAGCGGGCGAAAAAAGATAACCCTCGCTGCGGGGGAGTTCCCGCATTGTCAGCCGGGTTTTTTTCCCGAAGGTTCGGGCCCCCAAGCGCGTATAATCTATCAGACACAGAAGAACCCGAATTTCAAATGAACACGAATAAACTTCCCATTTTAAAATGATCAGGAGCAAGCAGCTGTGAAGAAAAGGTGGGGAGTTATTACCGTTGCGGTTCTATTCCTGTCTGTTTCATGCGGTGTAAACTATCCGCATGCATCCACGACTGTGCAGGCCGGGCAGTTCGCACTGGGGATGCATTTTCATCGAGTATTCAATGGGCTCGGCTCCCCGCTGCCGACGTTTCGTTATTCAGTCGTCAGGGACTGGGATATTCAATTGATTCGAATCTGGGAGATATGGAAAGATAACGGCACAATTACCGGTGCCCTGGATTTTACTCTGATTGATCAGGTGTATTCCAGCCATGCGCAGCATGGTGCGAAAATGATCAAGGTGTTCTCAGGAGTTCCAACGTGGGCGGCAAAACGCCCGACCGAGGCAGATCCCCATCCTTTTCCCGGTATTCCCGGGCGGAGAAGCGGTCCTGCAAGCCTGGAAGCGTATGAGTTAATGGTTTACAATTTTGTTTCCCATACCAAACAATACTTATGGGCTGTTGAAGGGGAGAATGAACCCTATGCCTGTACAACGGACTATAAGTTTTTCTTCTCCGGTTCGGCTACAGAATTAGCGGACATTCAAAAGCGGCTTTACCGTGCGACCAAGCGTGTCGATCCGAAAATCCTGGTTTTCTCGCCGGCACAGTATCTCATATGCGGGATTGAATCTTTTCTGCAGGCTAAAACATCAGAGGGCGAGCCCATAAGCCTGTTCTTTGACGTATTGGCATTTCATCTCTATGAGACATCGGCCGACTCCATGGGGCCGATCGGCGGGAGTTATGAATCCAGCATAGCACAAATAAAACAAATAGCTGCGGCGGCAGGAATTCCCGAAAAAATGCTTGCTGATACTGAGCATGGCTGGGGGACCACGGGGGCCGGGGCACCCTTTCATGGACTCACCGATGGCCAGAAGTCTGTCGTCATCTATGAGACAACCAAAGTTGCCAGGGAAAACGGTTTGGTCTTTTTAGGATGGTATTCGTATGAAAGCGATTTAGTCGGCACTCCTATGAACAATCCAACCCTGAGCCAGGGTCTGGATATGGCCTTTTCAGATTTTGCTACTCTTGGACCGGGGAAGTAAGGGATATGTGCGCTGCTTCATCCATCATATCCGGCGAGCATCTGGTAAAGCGGTATCCATCCCCCGACGGCGGGACCATTACCGTGTTGAACGACGTATCGCTCTCCGTCGAACGCACGGGGTCGCTCGCTGTTGTCGGCCCGTCGGGCTCGGGGAAAAGCACGCTGCTCAATCTCCTCGGCGCCCTCGATGTGCCCGATGCTGGCGATGTGATAATTGCCGGGAAGCGTATCGCTTCATTGGATGAGAAAGAACGCTCACACGTGCGGAACACCGATATCGGTTTTGTGTTCCAACTCCATCATCTCCTGCCGCAGCTGACCGTCCTTGAGAATGTCATGCTTCCCGCACTCGCCTTCGACCGCCGTGTTTCGGATGAGATCCATTCGCGTGCCAGGAAGCTCTGCGACCGTGTGGGATTATCGAAGCGTATCGATCATCTCCCCGGGGGCATTTCGGGCGGAGAACGTCAGCGCGCGGCCATCGTGCGTGCGCTCATCATGCGGCCGAAACTGCTCCTTGCCGATGAACCGACAGGTTCGCTTGACCGCACAACGGCGACGGATATCGCCGATCTTCTCGTCGAGTTGAACCGCGAGGAAGGGCTTGCGCTCATCACGGTGACGCATGCCGAGGATGTGGCGGCAAGAATGGGCTCGGCGGTGCATCTCAGCGGCGGGGCTCTCATCAAAACGCGTTAAACAAATACCGGATAGGGAATAATTTTACCACAGAGTTCACCGAGGGGCACAGAGAGTGATCGAGAAGGATGTTGCTGCCGCTCATGTTTACTGGTTGGATCATGCTCGTTCGAATTTCTCTGTGTTCTCTGTGCGCTCGGTGGTTCAATGTTTCAATGCAGTTCGAGCCTGGTCCGCCGTTTGACATCGCCCAGTAGTTTGCTATACTTTCGAATGTCATGGAGGTATCTATGCGAGTTCTCATCATTTTCATTGTCACATCTGTTCTCATCTTCGCTGACGACTGGCCGCAGTTTCGTGGTGTCGATCGCAACGGGATATCAGGCGAGACCGGCATTTCAAAGGATTGGAAAGCGAATCCCCCGAAAGAGCTGTGGCGCACGTCTGTCTCCGATGACGGGTTCGCGGGACCGTCCGCGGCGGGCGGCATGGTGTACGTTATAGACCGGGAAGGCTCAGGGGATGCGCTTCGTGCCATCGATATGTCCGGCAAGGAAGTTTGGAAATATTCGTATCCGGAAAAAGCATCGTTCAATTACGGGTTTTCGCGTTCGACACCGGCGTACAACAATGGAAAGGTATACGGATTGAGCATGTACGGACACTTCTACTGCGTCGATGCGAAGACCGGGGCGGAAGTGTGGGCTATGAACATCGTAAAGAAATTCGGCGGTGTGCTGCCGAAATGGCAATATGCACTTTCACCGTTCATTGACGGGGATAATGTCATCATCGTTCCCGGCGGCGGAAAAAACCCCATCGCGGTCAATAAGGAAAGCGGAGAGATGGTATGGCAGGGTGATGTCGAAGAGGGGGTAAGCTATGCGACACCGGTAGTCGCCACCATCGGCGGCATAAAGCAGTACATCCTCTTTCTTGCAAAATCGCTCACCGGCGTTGATGCGAACGGCAGGAAACTCTGGAGCGTTCCATGGGAGACATCGTATGATGTGAACGCCGCGCTTCCGCTTGTCATCGATGACCGCATTTTCATCACGAGCGGGTACAAGCACGGCTGTGCGCTGGTGAAGGTGGACGGGAAGAGTGCATCGATAGTCTGGGAGAACAAGAACGTGCAGGCGCATTTCAGTTCGCCGGTGCTGTATAACGGCGCTATCTATGCGAGCAGCGACCCGGACGATGTCGTTTGTCTGGATATCGATACCGGGAATGTGAAATGGCGCAAAGGTGTTATTGAGAAAGGCGGATTCATCATCATCGACGGTGTCATCATAGCGCATCACGGCAAGACCGGCGAGGTGATAATGATCGAGGCGAATCCCGCGGCATATACCGAGCTCGGGAGATTCCAGCCGTTCAAGGACGGAAAACCTGCGGGCACGAAGAATTGGCATTTCTGGACCGCGCCAATTGTCGTCGATAAAAAACTCATCGTGCGTAGTCCGCTGGAAATGGCGTGTTTCGATCTGCAGTAGCGCGGTTTCCCCGTACCGGTGACTGCGCATGAATATATCGTGAAAATGGATAACAAGGGCGCACGGTTCCCGAGCTTGTCGAGGGATGAGCCCTTGTCCTTGTCGTTTCATGCGTATAGGATTTGACCGATCGTCCCTATTTCTGTTTATTACAGTAGGAGCGGGTCATAGCCCGCTTACAGGAGCATGACCATGATTGCTGCAACACGATCGAGAATGTTCTTCACCATGAATATAGCCCTCCTTTTCATCCTGGTGGGCATGGTGCTGTCGTTCTTCATCTTCTCGTTCGAACGCGGGAACAGCCGCGGTTTCTTCGCGTACGGACAGTCCAAAGAGCGCGTGCAGATGTCCGATGCCGAAGCGCTCAAGGGCGCGGTCGCCGTGCAGCAGGTGTTCAGGAAGATAGCCCGGGAGAACATGGCGGCGGTGGTGAACATCTCCACTGAAACGGTGGTGGAAGTACGCAATCCGTATTCCGATTTTTTCGGCGATGACTTTTTCCGCGAGTTCTTCGGCGGCGGCGGCGGACCTGGCCCGTCGATGAAGCAGAAACAGCGGAGCTTAGGCAGCGGTTTCATCGTCGATGATGACGGGTATATGCTGTCGAACCTGCATGTCGTCAAGAACGCCACAAAGATAACCATACGCCTTTATAATGAGTCGAAGGACTATGAGGCGAAGATAATCGGCACCGATGAGAGTTCCGATCTCGCGCTTCTCAAGATAGAAGGCAAAGGGCGGAAATTCCCGGCCGTCAAGCTCGGGGATTCCGACGAAGTGGAGCTCGGTGATTATGCGATCGCGATAGGCAATCCGTTCGGGCTCAATAATACCATGACCACCGGCACGGTGAGCTCCAAGGCGCGCAACGATGTTTCCATGGCGAACAAATTCCAGCGTTTCATCCAGATCGACGTGCCGATAAACCCGGGTAATTCCGGCGGTCCGCTCTTCAATATTTACGGCGAGGTCATCGGCGTCAATTCGATGATATTCTCGACCTCCGGCGGCAATATCGGCATCGGCTTTGCGATTCCGATAAATCTTGCGAAGAAGATAATGGGTCAGCTCCGCGAAAAGGGCAAGGTCACACGCGGATGGCTCGGCGTCTATTTCCAGGACATCGACGAGAAGCTCGCGAAGAGCCTGGGCGTGGGCGAGGACAACGGCGTATACGTTTCATCGGTGATAAAGGAATCGCCCGCTGAGAAGGCCGGCATGAACGAGGGCGATATCATCACCGACGTCGACGGCAAGGCGATCAAGCGCACGGGCGATCTCTACGGCATCGTGACGGAGCTCCCGGTAGGGAAGACGGTGTCCGTCAAGCTGATACGCGACGGCAAGGCGCTCTCGATGAACGTGAAGATAGCGGAACGCCCCGAGGAATCGAAACTTGCCGCATCGAGCGGCGGGAACGGCGGCGGCACCGAGGCATCGAACGATCGCATCGGGATAACCGTATCCGATATCACCGCCGATATCGCGCGTGAGCTGCGTCTGCGCCCCGATGATAAGGGTGTCGTCATAACGAAGGTGAAGCCGCGTTCGCCGGCGGCGGAGGCGGGGCTTCAGCCGGGGGATATCATACGCAAGATAGACCGGCGCGCGATAAGCGGCGTGAAGGATTATGAAGCGGCGGTCAAGGAAGTGAAGAAGTCATATCTCCTTCTCGTGAAGCGGGGGCTCATCACGGCCGCGGTGAACGTGGAGCTTGACCAGAAATAGTATCGTGCACTCATTCAACTCCTCTACGAAGCCCGCGTCGTACCCCACGGCGCGGGCTTTATTACATCCCAGCGCTGCCGTTGCGCGCCGCGCTTGCGATAACCCATACCCCGCCGTATAATCGCCTATCGCCGGAGGTTTCATGCGGCTCGCATCCCTCATGATCTGCATTTCGATACAATGGCTTTGTGCAGCCCCATCCGATATACTCCCGTTCAGCAGGTCCGAATTGACCGAGATAGAGTCATCATTCTTTGCCGATATCGACGACGGTAAACTCGATGATTTTACCGCATACGATGCGTTCCTCATCGCCTCGGGGCTCTGCGAACGGGCGGAATACACGGCATATCAGAAGAAGATACATGCCATTCGCGATAAAGCGCTCGCTGACCTCGGCTCGTCGCGCGGGGAAGACCCGTACGCTCTCGGAAAAAAACTCCTCTTCTGGCTCTATGACAATGTACTTAAGACCTATCAGGCGACCGCTACGGTAGCCTATACGATACTGGACAACGGCGAGTATAATTGTCTTTCAGCGAGCATTCTCTATTGTCTTCTTGCCGCAGACCTGGGGCTGCCGGTGTACGGCGTCATGGTCCCCGATCATGCGTTCTGTGTGTTGAAGGATGCGCGGGGGGATAAGGATATCGAGACAACGGTGAAATACGGTTTCGATCCCGGGTCGAAGGAAATAGAAAAGCTCAGGAACGAAACGCGATATGTCTATGTCCCGAAGAACAATTATTCCAAGCGTGAGGAAATGAGCGTGCTTTCGCTCATAGCGAACCTGTACGGCAATCGCATCAGCCTTTTGCAGCACTCGACGGGCGATTGCGAAAAGGACATGCCGAAATACAAGAAGGGATATTATATCGATCCGCGATCGACGTTCTTCCGGGAGAATATCGCAAGCTGTTTCCACAATCTCGCGATATTCGCCGTGCAGAAGAACGCGTTCACCGCGGCGATGGATATCATCCGGCAGGGGAAGGTGTTCGACCCGAAGGGCGATTATAGAACGCTTACGCTGCAGGTGTACCAGACACAGGCGCGTACCGCTGCGGCAACGAACGATTTTGCCGGTGCGATAGCAAAGACGAAAGAAGCGTTCCGGGAATACCCCGCTGACCCATTGATGCGGCAAAACGTAGTTTACTACTATACGACATGGGGGCGCCGCTATTCGGAGAAGAAGGACTATCAGAAGGCGCTCTCGATATTCGAGGCGGGGAACAGGGATGTGCCGGATGCGGTGCTTGAGAGGAATATCCGCGCCATGTACTACAATCTTGCGGCTGCCGCATACCGGGCGGGCGACCGCCGGGGGGCATCGCGCATCTGCGATACGGCGCTCACGCTTTTCCCCGCGGATGCGGAGCTTAAGAAATTAAAGGCGGCTTCACAGCAATAGACCATGGAACGAAAAACATTCTACGAGAATAAAGGCATTTTCAAGAATTTCCTTGCCTACATGGAGTATTTCGGGCCCTACCGCGGGCGCATATTCTGGGCGATAATATTCTACACCATTGCGTATGTGCCGGCGGCGTCGTTCTCCATCATCGTCAAGCTCGTCGTCGATACCTACATCCCCGCGGGCGATGTGGTCAAGATATATCTTTCGATATTCATCATACTCATCTTCGGCATCATCAATGTCACGTACTGGATGGCGTTCGGCACCACGCGGGTATCGATAATCAAGAACGTCTCGCGGGACATGCGCAACAATATCGTTACCAAGCTCCAGATGCTTTCGCTCCAGTATCACAGCATGTCGGAAACGGGGCGCCTCTATTCGAAGATAATGGTTGACGTGAACAAGATAGAGGGCTTCGGCGATGCGCTCTTCAATCAGGTGCTTGCCGTCATCGTGGCGCTCCTGTACAGCATTCTCGTCCTTGCGCTCGTGAACTGGAAGATACTGCTCGTCCTGCTCCTGTTGCTGCCGCTTGTGTTCATCATGCAGCGGATATTCAAGCGCACCCTTGAGAAGCAGCAGCATCTCGGGCGCATGGTGAACGAGGACCTGTCGCAGGCGGTCACCACGTTCCTGCAGACGTCGTTCCTGGTCCGCGTACACGGTGCGGAGGAGTATGCCCATCGCGCCGTCGACGCGAAGAACCTGAACGTGATACACCGCTACCGGAACATCGCCTTTCGTACGGCGCTCTTCGGCGCATCCAATTCGGTGATGACGCAGCTTCTGCAGTTCTCCATACTCATCATGCTCGCCATAGCCGTCGTGCAGAAACGCATTCTCATCGGCGAGCTCTTCCTGTTCACGCAGTTCTCGAACAATATCATCGGCAATGTCACCGCTATCATCAATCAGTACAATCTTTTCCTTGAATTCTCGGAGTCGATGAATTCGGTGAACGAAATACTCACCGCGCCGGACATCGAGTTCAACGAGGGGAAGCGCAAGGTGGCGGCGCTTAAGGGCGATATCCTGTTCGAGGATGTGACCTTCGGCTTCGCGCCGGAACGCCCGGTGCTCAAGCATATCAGCGTGCGCATCAATAAGGGTGAGACGGTGGCGCTCGTCGGCGCTTCCGGCGGCGGCAAGACCACGTTCGCCAATCTCGTGCTCGGTCTCTATCGCCCGCTCGACGGCATGGTGTATCTCGACGGCATGCCGGTGGATGAGCTCGATATGCGTACGGTGCGGCAGCATGTGGGCGTCGTGACGCAGGACCCGATATTGTTCACAGGGACGGTGGAGGATAATATCCGTCACGCGCGGAGCGGCAATTCGCTCGCCGAGGTGCTTGAGGCGGCGAAAAAGGCCAATGCCGTTGAATTCGTCGAGAAATTACCCGAGCAGTTCAAGACCATCATCGGTGAGCGCGGCTTTACGCTCTCCGGCGGTCAGCGCCAGCGCATCGCCATCGCCCGCGCGCTTCTCAGGGAGCCGGCGATACTCATACTCGATGAGGCAACGAGCGCGCTCGATGCCGAGAGCGAGCGGCAGATACAGAAGGCGATAGAGACCATGCTCGGCAATCAGACGACGCTCATCATCGCGCACCGCCTTTCAACGATACGCAGTGCCGATAAGATACTCGTGTTCAAGGAAGGGGAGATAGTGGAGACGGGTTCGCATGAGGAACTCGTCGGGCTTCGCGGGGAGTACGCGAAACTGGTGGCGCTGCAGCTCCATGTGAGCGTGGATGAGCTGGCGAAAAAATAGATAGAATTATGCCTTCAGGATATGCTCTATCGCTTCCCGTACCGTCTGTACCGGAACTATTTCCACATCGCCGACAGCGGCTTCCTTTTTATTTCCCGCCGGGACGAGCATTTTCGTCACGCCGAATTTCTTCATCTCTCGCACGCGCCTGTCGATGAAGCGTACGCTCCGTATCTCCCCTGAAAGCCCGAGCTCACCGGTGCATGAGATATGCCGAGGTACGGACACGCCGGTAAGCGATGAGGCTATCGCCACCGCAACGCTGAGATCGCTCGCTGTCTCACGCACACGAAGTCCCTGCGCCACGTTCACATGTATGTCCTGATTGGCGAGCGCGAGTGAAGCGCGTTTCTCGAGTATTGCGGCGAGCATGAGGAGCCGGTTCTGCTCGTATCCCATCGCGAGCCTTCGCGGATAACCGAACACCGTCGTATTGACGAGGGCCTGCTCTTCCACGCAGAAGACGCGGCTTCCCTCGATGACGGGAGCGAACACCGTTCCCGAGCCGATGTCACGCGCGCGGTCGTAGGCGAATATGCCCGACGGGTCGGCAACGTCGTGCAGTCCCGCCTCGCGCATCTCAAAAACGCCTATTTCGTCAACCGATCCGAAACGGTTCTTAACCGCCCGAATGATGCGGTACTGCCCTTCGGCATCGCCCTCGAAATAGAGCACGGTATCGACGGTGTGTTCCAGTATCTTCGGCCCTGCGAGCGTTCCGTCCTTGGTGATATGGCCGATGACGAAGGTGGTTATTCCTTTCTCTTTTGCGAGCACGAGGAGCATTGCCGCCGCGTTCTTTATCTGCGCCATGCTCCCCGGTATCGAATCGATGTCGTCGGAGAACAATGTCTGCAGCGAATCGATGACGATGAGCGAGGGCATATCGGCGGCCGCACGATCGATGATCTTATTGATATTGGTCTCACCGGCGATGAAGAGCTTGTCGCCGACGCTTCCGGTGCGTTCCGCACGCATCTTTATCTGCGCGGGGGATTCTTCCCCGCTGAAATAGTACACCGGCTTTCTCTTCGCCATTGCCGCGGCGCATTGCAGGAGGAGCGTCGATTTGCCGATGCCCGGTTCCCCGCCGATGAGCGTGAGCGATCCGGGAACTATGCCCCCGCCGAGAACGCGGTCAAGCTCGGCACTGCCGGTCGCCACACGGCTTCCCATCGGGGCTTCGACAGCGGAGATATGCGTGAGCGTTATCCCCGAGGACGAGCGCTTCGATGCGTCCTTCGCCGGGACTTCGACATGTTCTTTCAGCGTGTTCCATTCGTTGCAGGAAGGGCATTTCCCGGCCCATTGCAGGAATTCATTCCCGCAATTCGCACAGACGAACGTCGATTTCGGTTTCGCCATGGGGTCACTCTTTGCCGGGGTGCATCATTCGCTGTCGTATTACACGATGTGATGGAATATCCGGACGATGAGGTATGAACCGGCGGATATCAATCCCGCGCAGGGGATGGTGAGCACCCATGCCCAGAGCAATTGACCTGCTACGCTCCATTTCACCGCCGAGAGCCGCTTGAGCGTACCGATACCCATGATGGCACCGGTGATCGTGTGCGTGGTACTTACCGGTATGCCGAACGTGGTCGAGATGAAGAGCGTGACTGAGGCTCCGAGCTCAGCGCAGAACCCGTCCACCGGACGGAGTTTCGTCACTTTATGCCCCATCGTTTTCACGATACGCCAGCCTCCGAACATGGTGCCGAGACCGATGGCGAGATAACAAGAGATGATGACCCATTGCGGGACGGGCGCGTTGGCCCCCATCATGCCTGAACCGATAAGAAGTCCCATGATGATGCCGATCGTCTTCTGCGCGTCGTTCCCGCCGTGGCCAAGACTGTAGAACGCGGCGGATAATAGCTGTCCTTTACGGAATACCCCGTCCACCTGCGTTGGCGTGAAGAAATTTGCGATGCGATATACCAGGAACCCGAGGACAAGACCGAATACAAGCCCCATGATCGGGGCGACGAAGATGAATATCACGGTCTTCATTATCCCGCCCCAGACGAGTACAGCGGGGCCCGCCTTCACGAGCGCTGCACCGATGAGACCGCCCATAAGCGCATGGGATGAGCTTGACGGGATCCCGAAGAACCAAGTGATGAGATTCCATGCGATGGCACCGACCAGCGTCGCAAAAATGATGTTCGGGTCGAGTATTGAAACATCGACTATCCCTTTCCCGACCGTTTTTGCGACATGAAGGCCGAAGATGAAAAGCGCAGCGAAATTGAAGAAGCCGGCCCAGAGGACCGCGAGCTGCGGGGGCAGCACACGCGTAGCAACGACCGTGGCGATGGAATTCGCAGAATCATGGAAGCCGTTTATGAAATCGAAGATGAGCGCAAAGGCGATGAGGCCGACGATGAAATATTCCATGCGTCAGCCCTGTTTGACGACAATGGTGCTGATGATGTTCACCACGTCCTCGCATATGTCAAGCGTCGTTTCAGCGCCTTCGAATATCTCCTTCCACTTGATGAAAGTTATTGCGTTCTTCGCCTTTTCCATATAAGCGCCGATGACCGCGTCCTTGAGCTGGTCGCCCATATTCTCGAGGCGGTTGACCTCAATGCAAGCCTCGCGGATGATGGTCGCTTTTTTCACGTTGCGAAGCCCGCCGAGCGCTTTGCAAAGGAATTCCGACGCCTGCACGATGTATTCGGCGAAGAGGAGGAGGTCCTTGTTCTTTTCCTTGATCTTATACACATGCATGCGTTTGGTGACCGAGTAAATGATATCGACGACATCGTCCATTTCATTCGCAAGTTCAAGGATATCCTCACGGTCGAACGGCGTTATGAACGTGCGGTTGAGGCCATTGATGATATCATGGGTGGCCTGGTCGCATTCATGCTCGATATCGTGCATCTTGAGCACGGCGACATCGTCGCATTTGCCGGTCGCCGCTATTTCCTTGAAGAATGCAGCGGCTTTTTTGAGATGCGCCCCCTGCGCGTCGAACATATCAAAAAATTTTACATCCTTGGGAAATATGCTGAAGCCCATAACGCCTCCGATGAAGATATATGTTATCGATACGCATCGATTCTACATCAGAACCCATAATTGTCAAGATTGCGCATGCATTTTGTTCGTATTATGTTTATTTCGTATTCGGAGGAGCGGGGTGTCGTCATTGTCCTTGTGTTTCACAGCCACAGATGGAGTACGCTCGCCGCGTGAATGAATGAGAAGCCGTTCGCGGTAAGGCCATCGATGTAGGAAAAACGGTTCAATGCGCTCCACGCTTCGAGCACATCGGCGCTTGCGCATGTTGTTCGTACCGCATGGTCGACCGCCGCACGGACGATGACGGCGTTCTCGCGGCATTCCGGGACGATATGGCAGTCATCGATGCGGGAGAAGCGTGTACCGGTGAATTCCGTGAGCCAGCCGTCGGTGCGCAGCGAGAAGAAACCTGCCGGCTTCCGGTTATGCAGAAGCTCGTATACCGCTATCGCTTTCTTTTCCGCTTCGCGTGCGATGAATGCGAGATTATGCGCGCGGACCTTCTCCAGTGGCAGATGATGGTCGAAAAAGAACGAGTGCGTCCGCGTGATATCATAGGCGGATAATCGCTTCTCGATGTCAACGTCGAGCGTTTTCGTATCGAGCGGGTTCTCCCCATCCGTCGGTTGAAGTCCGTAACGCCGGAACGTTCCCCAGTTCAGCACGGTGTGAAAGCCGTTCCTCTCGTAGGTGCGCAGTGCCGCGGTATTGTCCGCGTCGGTGCCGACATAAATAAGCGAGAATCGATGGGTGCGGAAATATTCGAGCACGGCGCGTACGAGGCGCGAGCCTATGCCGCGCCCCTGATCTGCGGGTGCGACGGCGAGCAGTATGATGTTGGCGATCTTTTTTCCGATACGTTTTCCCATGTCCGCGTCGGTTCCGAAAATAATGAAGCCTGCGAGATGCCCCGAGCGTTCGGCGATGAGGCAATTGCCCGGATAATGCTCTATCGCACGTTTGGCGTAATAGCGGTACAGATAATCCCCGCCGGACGCCGAGAGCCGTATATCGGTGTCTATCGATGTTTTGCAGAATGCGGTGTGGCAGATGACTTCCACATCGCCGGCATCCGATGTTTTCGCGTAGCGTATCGTCAATCGCATCTCCGTGCCATGATCGTATCGCGGCTATTCGGCGAGTTTGCTCTTTTCCCAGACGGCGTCCATTTCCGCGAGCGTAAGCGTGGAAAGCTCGCGGTTCTCTTTTGCAAAATGATCCTCGATGAACGCGAAACGCTTACGGAATTTCCTGTTCGTCTTCATGAGCGCACCCTCGGCATCGATGGAGCGCATGCGCGCGACATTGACGAGCGCGAATATGAGGTCGCCGAGCTCTTCTTCGATGCGCTCGGGGGGCGATGATTCCATCTCTTCCGCGAGCTCCTCCACCTCTTCACGTACTTTCGCAAAGGCCTCCCGCCAGTCGGGGAAATCGAATCCCACGCGTTTCGCCTTGCCCTGTATCTTGTATGCCTGCGTAAGCGCGGGCAGCACTTTCGGCACGCCGTCGAGTACGGAGCGATGCTCGATGTTCTTATCGATCTTTTCCTGCTTCTTTATCTCTTCCCATTGGCGCAGTATCTCATCGGTGGATGACGCTTCGCTCTCGCCGAACACATGGGGGTGGCGGCGTATGAGCTTGTCATTGATGCCGGCGATGACGTCATCGATGGTGAACTTCTTTTCATCCGCGGCAATCTGCGAGAGGAATACGACCTGGAGGAGCAGGTCGCCGAGTTCTTCCTTGAGCGCATGCATATCCTTATCGAGTATCGATTCTATGACCTCGAATGTTTCTTCGAGAAGATACGGGCGTATCGTGTCGTAGGTCTGCTCTTTATCCCAGTCGCATCCGTTCTTGCTTCGCAGTCTCGCCATTATCTCGACCAGCCGCGGGAAGTCGTTCTTTGTGCCGCTCATCGATGCTCCTCAGCCGATCGGGCCGATATCGTTGAATTCGATATTGATAGTATATTGGGGCTGTCAAAATGCAATTGGACTGTCGGTTCCAAATCCTTTCCTAAATCTTTCCTCGCGCCTTCGCTCCTTCGCGTGAGTTCCTCTTTCCAAATCATATCCCCATTGAGCCGAACATGAAGAGATGTGTCACGCCAAGCCGCGATGAACAGGATGTGCCGGATCACAGCGGCAATGGAAATCCGGGAATTCTGGTAATTCCCGACCGACTTGACTATAGAGAGGAGCGGGAATACACTACCCTCTATGAGTCATCGTCGGCGGGGATCAGGACAGGCAGTGCTGTCAAAAGACCTGACCCCATGGTCGCATCTGCGAGATGCGGACTATTTTTCCGATGACTTTCCCTTGAGCATTCGATACGTCAGCCATGATGAGGCCATCGAATGGCATGACCATGATTTCTACGAGATCGTTTTTGTGGCGAACGGCAATGGTATCCATAAGGTGGCGTCGCAGAAGACGCGGATCAAACGCAACGACGTATGCATTATCCCCCCTGGCGTCTATCATCGCTATGACATGCCCCGTCATCTGTCCGTGGCCAATATCATTTTTTCCCCCGTGTTCCTCAAGGGGATGAGCGCTTTGCAGAAAGCAGCCGCGCCATTGATCGGTGCGATGACGGCTTCCCGTACGGCGAAGAGCGGGATCATGCTTCACCTTGATGCGGATAATTTCCGCGGCGTGAAAGCGGCCGTCGAAACGATGGTGCGAGAATATGCGGCTGTGCGCACGGGTTGCCGGGAGGCATTGATGGCCCAGTTCACGATGTGTCTCATCTGTCTCGATCGCGCGTACAGGGTGGCGGTACGCTCCGATGTATGGAAGAATGGGTCGCGGGAGAATGCCCGCACATCCGTCATCGAGCGGGTTCAGAACTACATCGATGCGCATCTCGCGGAATATATATCCGGAACGGAACTTGCGGCCATGGTATCGCTGAATCCGTCATATGTATCGCGGCTGTTCAAGGCAGAGACCGGCTATGCCGTCACCGAATACATCAACGAGGCACGCATCAAAAAAGCATGTGAAATGCTGGCGACGACTGACGCGCAGGTGATCGATATCGCGCTCTCGGTCGGGTATAACAGCATTTCATATTTCAATCGCACGTTCAAGGCCCATGCCGGCATGACGCCGAAACGGTATCGGCGGGAAAGAAGGTAAAAATCATGCTATTTCCATTTGTCATAAGAGTGATAGACTGAAAGGGTTGCCGGAGTTACTGTTACTGCAGGATACGTTCCTACGTGTGCATGCGATCAAAGGCGGGAGTAAAAGTATGAACAGAACATCAAGAGGACTTCTTATGGTCGGTATCGGGGTCGTACTGTCTTCCGTTTTCAACGCTGCCGGATTGAAGGCGGCTGATAACGACATCGCTCTCTCGTATGAGGGGGCGGCTTGGGTGAAGGGGAAGTTCGGCGGCGCCCTGCAGTTCGACGGCAGTTCGGGGTGCATCGATTGCGGCGACCAGAAACAACTCAGCCTTACCGGCGCTCTTACCCTCGAAGCGTGGGTGAAGCGAAGCGGAAGAACGCCCTATAGCGTCATTATCGGAAAGGGCAAAGACAAAACCTACCAGATCGATACTGGTTCCTCCGGGACGGGCGTGCGTTTCGTCTTAATAGGAGCGTTTGTAAATTTCGAGGCTCCGGATGTTATTCCCGAAGGCACGTGGGTTCACATCGCGGCGGCGTACGACGGCAAAAACACCGCGCGTATTTACGTCAACGGGAAAGAGGTTAAGACGCAGACAATAGACAAAGCCAAAGGCGAAGTAAAGGATGTACGTGTATCGCTTGGCATCGGCTATAACGGGGAGAGCGGCGGCTTTTTCAATGGGGCTATCGACGAGGTGCGCATCACAAAAAAATGCCTGAATTCTTTCGAGCTTGAAAAAGTGCCCGCGGCCGACGCGGATACAGTTCTCCTACTCCATTTCGACGAAGGGGGCGGCATTGTCCTGAAAAACGCTGCTCTCGGCAGTGCCGACGCTGCAGCGGATGCGCATAATTCAAGATATGATGGTCCTACACTATACTCAATGCCTGCGGGTCAGCCGGTATTTGACGGGTATCAATTGAAGATCGATGGCCAGCCGGTGCCGATATACGCATGCCGTGTGTCGGCGGTGCCGTTCAATCAATGGTTCCCGGGCTATCAGCGGCCGCTCGAACAAACGGAGCTGGCAGGATTCTCCTATTGGGACATGAACGGCAGTGTGAAGATCGAAGTGACCTCTCAGCAATCGGTGACCGATGTGGTGGTACGGCCCCTCTCGCTGGGTATAAAGCCGAACGTTGACGGCAATAAAATAAGTTTTGAATTGAACTCAATCGCCCCGGTCACGGTCGAAGTGAACGGGTATCATAATGCCCTGCATCTATTCCCCAATCCAGCGCAGAAGGATGTGCCCAAGGGGAAAATATTTTTCTGCAATACATATCAATGCAATTACTGTTCGCCCATTCAGGACAAAGTGCGCGTGATCCAGTCGCCGAATATGATATACTTCGGCCCCGGAGTTCACGATGTAGGTATACTGCAGCTGAAAAGCGGCGATACCGTCTATATTGCCGGCGGTGCGGTGGTGTACGGATGCTTTATTGGATTTAATGCGACGAATATCCGAGTGTACGGCAGGGGGATACTTGACGGCAGCAGGATCGAGCGCAATGATCAGCGGGGTATCGGCGGTTTCGGATGTTTGTATTTCAGGAATTGCAGCAAGATAACTATTGAAGGTATAGTG
>JBBTBY010000132.1 GCA_038043445.1 Spirochaetota bacterium | reverse complement strand
AACGATCATACCGTGCTTTTCAAGGCGCTCGGCATCAATCAGGTGAAGGCGAGGGATGTCGTCGGCGCCGGCGGCACCATGGTGTTCGATAATGCCGTGCGCGGCGGCGCGCGCGTGAGCGTAAGTTACGGCCCGGCGGATACTGTCGAGAACGTCATTGCGCGCATCAATAATTCGCCGGCGAACGTTTCTGCATACATCACCGATGCCGGCCGCGTCGCGCTCAAGGCGCGCGTGTTCGATGACTATACACGGCCCAATCTCACGATAACGCATATGGAAGATTCAGGCGAATTCCTTGCCGGTATAACCGGTATACTCAAGCAGGCGGGTGCTCCGGGCGCATTCGATTGGAACGCTGTCGGCGAGACCGGGAAGCTCCGCGGTGACGCGCGGTTCTGGTCGTCGGCACCGCTTGATCATCCGGCAGGATATTTCGCCGTCAACAGCGTCATCAAGAACGATATGAACTATATCGCCGCTGCAAAAGGGATCGATACCACCGGCAACGGGAATCCCGACAAGATCAACGGTGCAGGGGACAATTCGAACGCGCTTGCGATCGCTTCCATCCGCTTCAAGGAAGTGATGGTCGATGCCAAGGCCACGTTCAATGATTACTATGCAGGCATCGTCGCCAATCTCGGTTCGAAAGCGGAAACATCCGATGTCGAGATGAAAAAGCAGGATGCCGTCATCGAACATCTCTCGAAGATACGCCAGTCGGTGAGCGGCGTGAACCTCGATGAAGAGATGGCGCACATGGTCGCCTATCAGCACGGCTACAATGCAGCGGCCCGCGTCGTGTCGATGATGGACAAGCTGCTTGAGACGGTCATCACCAGGATGGGTGTGTAAGGGCGCTAATTTTTCAGGATCGTGAATTCCACACGCCGATTCTGCTGCCGTCCTGCTTCCGTCGTGTTCGGCGCGCTCGGTTTTGTCTTGCCGTAGCCCTTCGCGGTCAGCCGGCTCGAGTTCACGCCATGGACCATCAGGTACTGCTTTACCGCGTTCGCTCGTTCCTCGGACAATTTCATATTGTACGTCGCATCGCCCTTGTCGTCGGTATGACCGGAGACCTCTATCTCCATTTTCTCATTATCGTGCAGGATATCGACCACGCGCTTGAGTTCCGGATACGATTCTTCGCGCAGGCCCTTCTTGTTGTAATCGAAGAATATGCTGTTCAGACGAATCGTCTGGCCTATTTCTATGGGGATGAGCGAGAGGTCCTGTACGACTTCCTTGTATTCCGATACTTTCACGAGATCGAGGTTCTGTGACACCGGTATATACCCGGGTGCCTCTGCGCGGAAGCTGTAGAGTTTCCCGTACGGGAGTACTATCTTGTATTTCCCGTCGCTCGGGGCGGTGCGGGCTACACCGGCATTCTCGCCGCCGGGCAGTATCTCGTACTGTATCGTCGCGGCGATAGGGTCCTTTGTTTTTCCGTTGAACGCGGTCCCGGTCACGAGTACGACGGGATCGGGTCGGTTCTCTTTCGTGAGCTTCACGCGGACGATATCACCTTTGCCGACGGTGTTCTTATAGGATACCATGTAGGCGTATTCGCCCTTGGCGTCGATTGAGTAGTACGCTTCCCATGCGTCACTGTTCACCGGCGGTGAGAGTTTCACCGGTGTTGACCAGCGTCGCCACGTGCGGTCAAGCCGTTTGGCCACATAGATATCGGCATTGCCGCCGCGGTCGCTCGAGAAATAGAGCGTTACGCCGTCCGATGCGAGGAACGGCGTTATCTCGCTGCTTTCGGTATTGATCTTATCGCCCATATCCTTCGGCCGCGACCAGGTCCCGTTGCTGAGAAAGCTGACGAACAGATCATTGCCGAATTCCTCGCCCTGATAAAATGAGAGCAGGAGCGTTTTTCCGTCATTGGCGAGAAAACCGGTGGCGATGTGCTGCTTCTGCGAAGAAGTGGGGTCGAAGTCCATGCCGGCATCACCGCGCTGCATCTCATCATATCCCTTTATCTCCACTTTCTGCGGGGCACCCCAGCCGTCCTTCGTGCGCTGCAGGAACGATAATCCGCCGCCGGTAAATCCATTATCGGACTTTGAACCGAGCACGAGGAGCGTATTGCCGTCCGGGGTGACGCTGTATACCGTGTTGACCCCCGGTTTGAGATTGAACGGCGGGGGCATTTCCTTCGCGGGGTGCCACGCATTGCCGATGAACTCCGAGTACCATATCTTGTATATCTTGCTTTTACCTGCCGTCGAGTCTCCGCGTATGAAATATATCGTCTGCCCGTCGGGGGCGATCACCGGTGCAAGCTCATCGTATGGCGAGTTGATGTTCGTGCCGAGGTTCTCGACTTGCGCTGCGAGCGGGAGCATTGCCGCGGCGAGAATGATGATGGACCGTATCATAGGACACCTTTTCGAGGGAATGGTCACGAGTGTAACGAAGAACAGGGCAAATTGCAAGTGAAAAAACAGTGAAGGCCTCGTGATCCCTTAAGATCATTTTCTTTTACGGATCCGGCTTCTGCAGCATGGTCACATGTCATGAAACGAACTGTTCTATTTTCACCTGACATGTATATCTCCAGTAGATCCATCCGCTTCCCCAGGAGCGTTATGCCGTCGTTACACCGTTCGCGGTATATGCTATTTTATGACCACCACGCGTTCGCGTGAGACCACGCGATATTGTTCGCCCGGGCGCTTCATGAGCACCTCGACGAGATAGACCCCGTTCTTCACCCTGCCGACCTTATCCCAGGTGAACCGGTATTCCGCGGCGTTCACTTCATGCTCCGGTACGGTGAGCACATGCTTGCCCGAGGTGAAATCGTAAATGCGCACTTGCACGAGCATCCGTGTGTTCCCGGTATCCTGTACGGTGACGCGTATAGTCGGCTTATCACCCTGGAATACGCGTACAAAAGGAGTATCGACCCGCGTAACGACGTTCGAGTTCCCGCCGATGAACGTGGTAGCGAACGTAGAACGCATCGCAGATGCCCCGGCGGAGTTCGTCGCTTCTATCCAGTAGTAATACGTTGTCGCGTTCGACAGACCGTAATCGTCATACAGCATGCTGTTCGCGGCAAGGGAGGTGAGCGGTGTGGACGGTACCATATTGCTTACGGTCGAGCGGTAGAGCCGGTAGCCGAATTCATTTGCAACATCGCTCCAGATAAGCCTTAGAGCCGAGACCGACTGCGCGGTCGCAGAGAACGATGCCGGCGCTGACGGCGTTGTCAGGGTGTTCGTGTTCGTGGCAATGATGATGGTCAATCCGGCGCTGAGCGGGGATTCACCGATATCGTTCGTTGCCGATACCCAGTAGTAGTACCAGTTCGCAGGGGTAAGGCCTGTGTTCGTAAAATTTGTCGTTGATGTCGTTCCCTGCAAGGTTTGCGGCTGACCGCTGTTGCTGCGGTAAATCTTGTACCCGGTCGCACCGCTTACCATACCCCAACGGAACGCGCCTTCGGTGAAGTTAGAATAATAGGTCCAGAGCCCGGTCGGAGCGGTCGGAACGGTGTTCGTGTTCGTCGTGTAGGCGGCAGTCTGAATGCTGAGCGCGGATTCGCCCGCGCTGTTCGTCGCCGATACCCAGTACAAATACATCGTCGCCGGGATGAGGCCGGTGTTCGTGAAATTCGTTCCCCCTGTCGCCGCGATGTTCGACTGCGGCTGCCCGCTGTTGCTGCGGTATATCTTATAGCCGGTGGCGCCGCTGACGAAGCCCCAGCGTATGGCCGCTTCATTACTGTTGGAATACGTTACAAAGAGGCCAGCCGGCGCAGCTGGTGCAGCGTTACTGTTCGATAATGTCGTTGCGGATGCCATGGCGCTCATCGCCGATGCGCCGAAACTGTTCGTCGCTGTTACCCAGAAATAATAGGCCATTTCCTGCAGAAGACCGGTATTCGTATAGTATACCCCGGCGACGTTCGCGATGTTCGTGATCGGCTGGCCGCTGTTGCTCCGATAGAGCTTATACCCGGCAGCACCGGAAGACGTCGACCACTGGACGGCAAGCGCGTTGGAATTGGTGTAGTTTATCAAAATGGAGCCCGGAACAGCAGGCGCAACGTTCGAGTTGGTGAGCGTGAGCGTTCCTACAGGACCGCACAGTGCGGATATCCCGTAGCTGTTGGTGGCTTGCACATAATACGTGTAGTAGTCATATTCGACGAGTCCGGTATTGGTATACCCGGTGCCGGCCAATGCAGTGGTATTGGTCGTGCTGTAGAATATCTGATGGAGCAGATACCCGGTCGCTCCTGAGGATACCGACCAGCATGCACCGATCGCATTGGTGTTGGTGTAGCTCAGCCAGATCGATGCCGGCGCCGCGGGGGGGGTATTGCTGTTCGAGAGCGTCATCGCGGACACCATGCCGCTCATCGCCGATGCGCCGTAGATATTCGTCGCTGACACCCAGAAGTAATATGCCGTTGCCGGGAGAAGGCCGGTGTTCGTATATTGTATCCCGGCGATGGTCGCTACGTTCGTAAGCGGCTGCCCGCTGTTGCTCATATAGAGCTTATAGCCGGTCGCGCCGCCGGACGTCGACCATAGAACGGCAAGCGCATTGCTGTTGGTATAGGATACGAGGACAGAAACGGGTGCCGACGGCGGTGCTGTGAGATTCGTCGTATAAACGGCTGTCGAAGGGCTGAGCACGGATTCACCCGCGCTGTTCGTCGCCGATACCCGGTACCAGTACATCGTGCCCGAGAGAAGTCCTGTGTTCGTGAAATTCGTTTCACCTGTCGCCGCGATGTTCGACTGGGGTTGCCCGCTGTTGCTGCGATAGATCTTATATCCGGTGGCGCCGCTGACGAAACCCCACCGCACGGCCGCTTCATTGCTGTTGGAATACGTGACAAAGAGCCCTGCCGGCGCGGCGGGTAGCGCGTTGCTGTTCGATAGTGTCGTTGCAGATGATGTCGTGCTGTACGGTGATACGCCGAACGTGTTCGATGATCTTACCCAGTAATAGTACGTGGTGTTCGGTGTAAGCCCGGTGTTCAGATATGACGATGCGTTCGAGTTCGATGCAACGAGGAGCGAGGATGTGTTGGAATCATTCACGGTGTTCCTGAGCACGTAGAACAGCTGCGCTATCCCTGCATTCGTCCAAGTAAGCTGTATCGCATTCGAACTGACCACCGTTGCGGTGACATTGCTCACGAGGATGTTCGCGTTCGCCGCCGCCGTGGTGACGATGATCGCTGCGATGATAGCTGCCGTTCTTTTCATGATGCTGCTCCTTCCTGTTGCTGATCTCATTTATCGTTCACCGCGCATAGACTGCCGTCATCGCCTGCGGTGAAGAGGGTCGATCCGGCATAGGCGAAGCCGAGCACCGGCGATGTACGCGTTTCGCGCCGCATGCAGATGCCGCTTTTCGGATGCAGATGGTAGAATGAATTGTACTTGTCGACGATGGTGAGCGCCGTCGGGCTTATGATGCAGTTCACATCGATGGATGTATCCGGCGCGAAGCGCCACACCTCGCGTCCGCTTTCGCTCACGCAGTACACCTTGTCCGAGGCGACATAGATGAGCCCCTCGCGGCTTTCGATGTCCGCGATGACGGCGCCTCCGGTCTTGAAGCGCCACGCGAGCGTTCCGCGTGCGCGATCGATAGCGTATACCATGCCGTCGGTATCGCCCATGACGACGAGGTCTCCGGCGATGCGCGGCCGTGATGTGAGGAAATGACTTTCGGTGATGTGCCCCCAGAGCGGCGAGCCGTCGTTCTTTGCGAGCGCATAGACGACGCCGTCACGCGTTCCGAAGAATATCGCTCGTTCATCGCCGACAAGTGCGCTCATGACCGGCGTGCCGAGCGATTTCTGCCAGCGCTGCTTCCCATCGTTCGCGAGCGCGACGACGAGACCTTCGGCCGTTGCAGCGAAAACACCGCTCTTGTCGGCGCAGAGCTGGGAGAAGATGATGGTCCCGACGGCGCGTTTCCATGTAAGCAGCCCGTTCTTTTTGTCGAGGCAGTAGACATAACCGTCGGCCGAGGCTGCATAGAGCGCATTGCCGACGATGATTGGTACCGAGGCTATCCTTCCTGCTGTCCTGTATTCCCAGAGGAGCGAGCCGCTCTCCGGAGCGAGCGCATAGACGCGGGCATCGTCGCTGCCGAAGAACACGGCATTCCCGTCAACGGTCGGTGTCGTGCGGAGCGCGCCTTTCGTGGCGAAGCACCAGCTCTTCGCGGGCATCCCTGCCGGTGCGGGCTGAACGGCTCCTTTGCTTATGACGGTCGGCCGCGGTGTGCGGAGCGAGAGGAGTACGCCGCCCGTTATGATGATAAGTACGGCGGCAGCGGCGGCAAGTGCGCGCGGAACGTACGAGATCCGTATCGATGGGGCGTCCTTGAGCGGCGGTACGGTGCGTGAAAGCGTTCGTGCGCCGAGTGATGCGATGTCCTTGATGGATGCTATCGCGGCGATATGAGCGCTGCACTGTTCGCAATGAGCCGCGTGCTTTTCATAGGATGCGGCTGCCGCGGCGTTCATGATGCCGTAGACGTATGCAACGGCACGTTCGCGTGTGCACGTTCGTTTCATCGCAGCATGTCCTTCGATATGCCCTTGCTCTTCAGCGAGGCGCCGAGCATGAGCACCGCTTTTGCCATGGCCTTTTTCACCCGGGACAGCGATGTTTCGGTCGCGAGCGCTATCTCCTCGTACGGCATCTCTTCGTATTGGCGCATCGTGAACACTGCGCGGAGGATGTCGGGGAGTTCCCGTACCGATCCCGCCACCAGTACCTGTATGTCCTGTGCCGTTATGGTATCTTCCATCGTTCTCTCTTCCCGTACCTCGTAGGCCTTCTTCGTATATCTTCCGTACGACCGCTCTCGCCGGCGGGTATCGATGCATTTGTTGCGCGCTATCCGGTACAGCCATGCCCTGAGGTTCCCGTCGGGGGAAAGCGTATCGATCTTCTCGAACGCACTGATGAAGACCTCTTGGAGCACATCCTCGGCATCGGTGAGCGTTCCCCGCATATTCCATTGTATGAAACGGAATAGCTCAGGGCCGTGCCGCTGATAGGCTTCCTTCTGCGCCTCCGGTGCGCGGGCTTGAAGCCTGTCGATCAAAGAGCCATCCTTCATGGCGCCTTTCGGTGTTTTCTTCCCGATCACAGTATACAACGCACTGCAATGGAAAAAGTTCCATATTTATTGCAGGAGGGACGGTTCATTCGGTAACGACCTCACTGCTGCCCCCGAGGAGCGTGAGGGTCGCGGTATGCGATACCTGTCCGTCCTCCACGAGCGGTATGCCGACGGCGTAATCGAAACGAAAACGTATGCTGCCGACACGATACGATGCACCGACACCGGCTGATACCGTATGCGAAAAGCTTCCGGTATCGCCTTGATCGATCGGGAGCGAAGCGGCATATCCCATCCGGAGCGACAAGAGCTCGCGGAAACGATATTCGGTCGCCGCATGCACGGATATGAGGCGGTATCCATTATCGCTGCCCCAGAAGAATTTGCCGTCAAGGGCGGTATCGAGCGTTCCGATCGCGCCGTCAAAGACCGTATAACCGGCGCCGATGGAGAGATGGCCCGGGAGATACTCCGGTTCGCTTACGAGAACGATGGGTGTGCCGACATTATAGAGCGCGATGCCGACGCGGCAGTTCGGGGTGACGCCCTTATAGAGTTTCAAAAATGTGAACGGCATGATGACGCCTGCATCGAAAGCGAAGGCCGCGGCGCTGTATGATGCAAGCACTTCCCAGATGACCTTCCCGCGGACGCCGGCGCTGAGAAAGCCCAGGTCATAGGCGTATCCCCCGGAAAGAAAACCGGAAAAGACATTGAGCGGATTCCCGTCACCGAGGTCGATGGGAGGGTAGTGGTAGTGCGCTATGTTCATGCCGACCGAATGACGGCCGAGGGAGACCACGCCGCCTGCGTATTCATATTGCGGTGAGAATTCCGCGACCATTCCCGATGCGCTCATGGTCCAGAAGAGGTGGCTGAGCGCCGCCTCCCAGTCCTCGGAACGTGTGAGCCCGGCGGGGTTGAGGATGAGCGCCGTCGTGCCGCGCGAAACGGCGTTGTCGCAGCCGGCGAAGGAGGTTACAACGGCATCGGGCGTCATTGTCAGGAAATTGGAGGCGCCGAGCGTTCCCGCGAGCATGAGCATGATGATGCTATTTCTCAATGACGTTCTCCACGGCGCGCATGATGAAGTTGCTGTCGGTCTTCGGGCTTCCGGTATATATCGTGCAGGAGACGGACATATCGGCGTCGGGGCGCAATTCGGCGTCCCAATAGATGCCGATGCCGCGGTCGTCGTTCGGGGTGAACGCCCAATATGCTGCGGGCGCCGTGAGCGCATTACTGCCCCAGGGCTGTTCAAAAAACCGCCAGAACGAGAATGTCGTATGCGAGAGCGCTTTCGTCGATACCTCATAGCGGAGGAATATCGACGGGGCTTTCGGTACATCAAGGGAATACCACGAGGCGAGCGAGCGGCAGTTCGTATGGAGCATCACCCGTGTCATTTCGGATACGGCCCCGATGAAGGCGTTGGATACCGAGGTGTCGAGCGCGAGCCGTAAGCCCGTGCTCACTGCCTTGCGCGTGTTCGTAAGCGTATAGTTTATTCTGCAGAATGGTTCGCGCCCGGTCCCAAGTGTGAGCGTTTGCGTTACCGTGAGGTCATCGAGCATCCATCGGAACACTATTCTTTTATCGATGAGCGCGCTTTCAATGACCGTGCCGTCCGGTCCGCCGACAAGGGCGGTGCGTTCGCCGTAGCGTACGCTCGCATGTGTCGTCGGGGGTACGGTGTACGAATCGAGTATCTCGATGCCGCTGTCCTTTTCCTCAAGGGGATTGCCCCCCGTCGTACGCAGCGAGAAACGTCCGGTGCGTTTCTCCATGGAGACGACGAGCGCGGGTGAACGCAGGACGAGTTCGGCGCCTGATGCAATAGCGGTCAGGGAAAGACACAATGAAAAGAGCATCGGTATCTTCATGGTACGGACGCTTCGAGGATGAGTCACAGCCATCGGTCTCCCGCTTATGTATACGTATCCTGAAAAATATCGTGCAAATATATAACAGTGTAGTGCTTCTGTCAAATAAATCACGAAGAGTGCTGCGAAAATAGCATGGGTATCGATGTGTATATGCTTCGATTAGAAGGGTCTTCAGTATCGAAGAGAACAAGGGCTCATGAGCCCTTGTTCTCTATTATCGCGGCGAACGTATACGCGGCAAATAGTATGTAGATGCGCTCTATCCATTTTTCATTATCTGCTTTACAATAGCGTTCCGCGAAAAGCGATACATCATGTTCCCCATAACCGCATACTCCGTCATGACACCGCTCGGCGATGCCGCAGAAAGTGTTCGCCGCATACGTGCCGTCGATACCCCGGATGTGTTCTCCCTGCCGGAAGATCGATATCGGGAGTGCATGCAAGCGCTCCCGTATACGGTGCCGAGCACGCTCGATCGCACGGCGCTGACCGCGCTTTGGCTTTTCCATGATATCTGCGGACGCGCATCGCTTTCGCGCGATGAAGCCGCTGCTGTTCCCATCATCGTCGCCAACAGCAAAGGCGGCGTTCGTACACTGGTTCGGGGGCTTAATGCACAAGTGCCTGACGCACGGTTCATGTTCGATGCGCCGTTCTATAATGTATCGTCGGCGCTCGCGGAATTCGCCGGGGTGCGCGCGCCGATGCTTTCCGTGCAGTCCGCCTGCGCCACCGGTATGACGGCGCTCATCTCCGGATGCCGTATGTTCGAACGGGGATATGAGCAGGTGCTGGTGATCGGTGTTGAAAGTGCCGCCATCGATATCATCGAGTATGGTTTCAACGCTATGGGCGTTATTACGAATGAGCGGATACGCCCGTTCTCGTCGCGGCGAAGCGGTTTTTCGATAGCGGAGGGCGGGGCTGCAGTTCTCATTTCCCGAAAAGGACATCCCCTCGCACAGGTCGACTGCTGGGCGGATATACACGACAATACGCATCCGATACGTTTCGATGAGAACGGTGTTATGATAGGAAAAGCGCTTCGAATGCTCGATGTGAAACGTGCGGACGTCGATCTCATCTCCGCGCATGCCACCGCCACCGGCAATGACATCCCCGAGGCGAAAGCGATACACGATGTGTTCGGCGATGTCCCGGTAACGGGGCTTAAGCCCTATCTTGGACATATGCTCGGTGCGAGCGCGCTTGCCGAGATAGCATTGACGATAGAACTTGCCCGGGGAGGATATATCGCGCATCTGCCGTTCAGCGACCCCATCGATGAAGCCGTTCCGGCGAATATACTTGTGTCGCCGCGTGAAGCCCATATCCGCCGTTTCATCAAGCTGGCATACGGTTTCGGCGGGAGCATAACAGCCGCGAGTATATCGGTTTCGTGGTAGATTAACTATGGAAGAAAGGATAATTCATACAGCAGAGGGCATCAAACAGGCGATGCAGAGCGCCGGCATGGTGATTGCGCTCTATGAACCGGAGATACCGGCGAACACCGGCAATATCGGCCGATTATGCGTCGGTACTGGGAGCGAGCTCTGGCTTATCGGCAAGTGCGGATTCCTCATCCGCGATAAGGAACTCAAACGCGCCGGCCTCGACTACTGGGACAAGCTATCATATAGAAGATTCCTGCTCTTTGAGGATTTTCTTGAGGCCGCGAATGGCAGGCGTGTCATCGCTGTCAGCAAATTCGGAAAGACCTCGTATTGCGAAAGGACCTATGCAAAGGGCGATATACTTCTCTTCGGGAACGAATCGCAGGGGCTCCCCGATGACGTCTGGGGCCGCTATGCATCGGAAAGCGTATCAATTCCCATGACCGATGATGTGCGCTCCATCAATCTCTCCAACAGCGCCGCGGTCGTGCTCTATGAGGCGCTCCGCACCTTATACGCTGCCGGCGATACTCCGGTCCTGCGCGAGAATATCCGGGAGAAATAGAACGGATCGTCGAACCCCGACTGACGGGCAACTTCCTGCACCGGCATATCGGTGGTTTTCAGAAGGTTCATCGCCGCACGCATACGCAGATCGATGAGATACTGCCGGGGCGATCGCCCGGTCGCTTTCTTGAATACCTTCATGAAATGGAAGCGGCTGAGCGGGAGGCCCGTAAGCGCGCCTTCCACGCGGAACGAAGCATCCTGTATGTGCTCGATGAGGATGTTCTCAACACGCTCCACGGTGGCGTCGCGCTCGCTCATGGCAAGCGATGCCAGATAGCCGAAAAGCACTCCGGCAAGTTCGTCGCAGGCCGCTGCCGATGACTTCCGCGCGAGCATGTATTCACGGAGCATGAGTTCCATGATGGTCCGTACGGGGGCATGCTCCGCATCGCGAACGATGGTCGCCGCAACGGCACTGAACGGCGAGCGTTTTACGCTGAGGACCATGTTCTCATAACCATCGGGCGCTGTTTCCGAATGAGCGATATGCGGCGGGTTCACGATGATGGTGCCGACGGAGAAGGGTATGCTTCTTTTTCCGCTCATCGCGGTACCGTTCCCGAAGATATAGAGAACGATCTCCCAGACGGCATGGGTATGCACGGGGTACATCGTGAGCACCTTCTTCGTGCGCCCTATCGATAAGATATTCGCCATTTCGGGAGTATACCCGCAATAACAATTTTGTCCATGTGGCGATAAGGCGTCCATTCACTTCTGTCCACCCCGGCATTACCTTACCGTCATTCCCGGAAGCGGAGGCTCCCATGAGCGAATGGTCGAAAGAGTGCTATGTGCGTCTGCTTATCGATAACCATATTACCGAAAATGACCCCTCGTTCATGACGAAATTCGACCCCGAGCGGTATGTGGCCATGGTCAAGCGTGCCGGCATCGAGGCGGCGATGGTATACGCGACATGCCACAACGGGAATTGCTACTATCCTTCGGCGGCGGGACATCAGCATGCCAATCTCAAGGGGCGCGATATTTTCGGCGAAACGGTAACGCTTCTCAGGAAGAACGGCATAGTGCCGATCGCCTATTATACGAGCATCTATCACAATCATTCCGCAAAGAACAATCCGGCATGGCGCATCACGCATCCGAACGGCACTCAGCACGGCGGCCGCTACTGGTGGAGCTGCCCCAATAATGATGCATACACCGCGTTCACGATCGCGCAGATAGTGGAAGTGATAGCATATGATGTCGACGGTATATTCAATGACATGACGTTCTGGCCGGGTATCTGCGTATGCCCGAGCTGCCGCACGAAGTACCGCGCCGAGAGTGGCCGCGAGATACCGCTTACGATAGATTGGCGCGACCCGCAATGGGTATCATATCAGCGTTTCCGCGAACGCTCGATGGCTTCGTTCACGCAGAAGCTCACCGCGTCGATAAAAGCGAAGAAGGATATCACCGTTACGCATCAGACGAGCACGATAATGCACGGCTGGATGCACGGCTATACGCTCGGCATTGCGGACGCCTGCGACTACACCTCGGGCGATTTTTACGGCGGGAAATATCAGCATGTGCTCGGAACGAAAGTGCTCGCCGCGGCGTCGAAAGAGCAGCCCTATGAGTTCATGACGAGCCGCTCGGTCAATCTCCGCGACCACACGTCGATAAAATCCGAAGCGGAGCTCACCGCCGAAGCGGCGACGACGCTCGCGAATGCCGGCGCCTATTTCTTCATCGATGCGATAAACCCCGACGGTACGCTTGAGGATGACGTGTACCATCGCCTCGGCGCCGTGTCGCAGAAGCTTACGCCCTTCACAACGACCGTTGAACGCCATCGCCCGGTGCAGAGCGCACAGATCGCGCTTTACTATTCATCAGCGGCGTATGTCGACGAAAGCGCGAATGCGGACATCATGACGCCGAGCGGCAATAAGCCCGCCGTCGATGAACTCTCCGGCACATCGATAGTGCTTACCCGTGCGCATATACCGTTCGCCGCGGTCACGGAGAGAGGAGATCTTTCTGCATATAAGACCATCGTCATGAATAATATACTCTACACCTCGCCGGAAGAGAATGAGAGGATACGTGCGTTCGTGAAGAACGGCGGTACGCTTATCGCTACCGGAAATACATCACTGCTCAAACCCGACGGTACATCGACGGGCGACTTCGGTCTCGCCGATGTGTTCGGGGTATCATCGACAGGAAAAAAAGCGAAGCGCTTCCACTACCTGTCATTCCTCGATAAGCGATGGCTCGTAGCATCGCATGCATCCGCTCCGCTTGTCACCGCAAAAGGCGCACGTATGCTCGCGCGCATCAATGAGCCGGTGTTCGACCCCGATGCGGAGGCGTATGCGTCGATACACAGCAATCCCCCGGGCGCGGATACGGAAAATGCAGGACTTACGGTGAATACGTTCGGCAAAGGAAAATGCATCTATCTTTCATCGCCGGTGCTTTCGCTCATGCAGGATGCGCAGCAGGTGTTCGGTACGTGGCTGTTCCGTGAATACGCGCCGTCAACCGTCATCACAGCGACGAATGCGCCGGAATGCGTGGAGATAACAACGCTTAAAAGCACGACTGAGAATGCGATGCTCATCGGGCTTGTGAACTATCAGAAGGAATTGCCGAATGTGCCGGTGCATGATATATCGTTATCGCTGAAACTTCCTGCAAAGCCGGTATCGGTCACGCGTATCTCCGATGGCGCAGAGATCAAGCCAGGCGTGGGGAATGAGTTGACAGTAACGATAGCGAAGCTTGAGACGTTGGAGATGATAGAGATCGTTTTCTAAACACGCACTCACCCCATCCCCCGACCCCTTCCCCTCTCTCACGGGGAAGTGAGAGAGGGGAAGGGGAGTGTAAGAATGGAGTATAGTATGAATGCATCATCAGCGCTTGAACAGGGAAAAGGGATACTGCGGCTTGCGCCGAATTGGGTGCCGCGCTCGTTCTGCATACCGGGCAGACGCATCAAGCTTCACCCGGACGATTACTACGCCATGGGGGGCGAACGCGGCGGCATCGATGAGCGATGGTTCGCGTCGACGACGCCGGCGGACAATGGACCGCTCACCTCGAAGGATGAAGGATTAAGCCGCGTCGTATACACGGATAATGGGAAAGAGAATACCGTGCTGCTGCGGGATGCGGTGGCCGAGCTCAAGGGCGCGCTTCTCGGCGAGCGGCTCTGGAAAGAATATCATGCATGGCCGATGTACTCGAAATTCTTTGACAATCAGGCGCCGCTCCCGCATCACATCCATCACCGCGACGAGCATGCGAAGGACGTCGGACAGATGGGTAAGCCCGAGGCGTACTATTTTCCGCCGCAGGTGAACAATCACGGCGGGGATTTCCCGTACACCTTCTTCGGATTTCAGCCGCATATGACAAAGGATGATGTGCGCCGATGCCTCCGCGATTTCACCAAGGGCGATAATAAGATTACCAACATATCGCAGGCGTTCCGGCTTGAGCCGGGTACGGGCTGGGATGTGCCGCCGGGCGTGCTCCATGCGCCGGGTTCGCTCTGTACCTACGAGCCGCAGAAGGCATCCGATGTGTTCGCCATGTATCAATCGGTCATCGGCGACAGACAGGTGGTGCCGCCGGAATTGCTCTGGAAGGATACGCCGAAGGCGCAGACCGGCGATATAGAACGGCTCATGAGCGTCATCGATTGGGAATTGAACATCGATCCGCTTTTCGCGAAGAAACATTTCATGCGTCCGCTGCCGGTGCGTCCCGTAGCGGAAATGGAACGCGAGGGATATATCGAACAGTGGATATGCTATCGCTCCGACGCGTTTTGCGCGAAAGAGCTCACCGTGCTCCCGGGGAAAACCGTACAGATAAAGGACGCCGGGGCCTACGGGCTTATCATGATGCAGGGTCATGGCACGCTCGGCGAATGGAATATCGAAACACCCGCGCTCATACGCTACGGGCAAATGACGAACGACGAGTTCTTCGTGAGCGAGGCGGCAGCCGCGGCAGGTGTGCGCATAACGAATCCTTCGACGACGGATCCGATAGTCATGCTCAAGCATTTCGGACCGGGCAATCCGGATCTTTCGGTATCGAACATGGGGTAAGAATGCAAATGCTCATACGATGAGTATTCTAAGCGCAGCCCTGAAGGGCTGCGCTTTCTGCAAGGGGAAAGCCAACGGCCTGAAGGCCATCGGCTTCAGGGGTATGGAGTTTCATGCAAGAATTGCGATGCCTGCGGAATAAGCGGAATTTACGCATCACCCGCTTGTGATTTATCACGAGCTGAAACTGCCGCAGATGCTTCACGGTTATTGTCTGCTACCCCCAGCAGGAATATTCCGCCTGCAGATGCTCAATCTTCTCGCAAAGCGCGGATCGCTGTTGACAGCGCGGCCCGTTCATATATAATGCCCCGCACATTACAACTCTGCATGCGGCTTGACCGTATGCCATCAGACCAAGGAGTTCCCATGAAACTGTACGAGATACTGTTCTTCAGCGAGAACAACGATGCCGTGTTCCTGCGGGCGAAGGACAAGGTAAAGGCTTCTCTCGATGCGCATGGCTGCGTCATCGAGAAGGAAGAAGATTTCGGCGTCAAAGAGCTTGCCTACGACATCGGCAAGGTGCGGGACGGGCATTACTATTTCTACCATTTCAAGGCGGAGCCGAAAGTAATTTCCGGCATCGAGAGCGAGCTTAAGCACGACGCGAACATACTCCGCAGCATGATAATAGCGCTCGGCAAGTAGGGGAGGGGCAATGGCATACAGCGATCTGAACTCGGTCGTTCTCATCGGGAGATTGACCGCGGACCCGAAATCCGATCAGTTGCCGACCGGGACCACAAAGGCGAGCTTTTCGCTCGCGAACAATTATTACGGTGCCAATAAGACGAATGATGTGAACTTTTTCGATATCGTCGCCTTCGGCAAGCTCGCGGATACCTGCAATACCTACCTTAAGAAAGGGAAGCAGATAGCCGTGCGTGGAACGCTCCGGCAGCAGCGCTGGCAGGACAAGCAGAGCGGCGGCAATCGCTCCCGCATCGAGATCATCATCAATGATATGCAGATGCTCGGCGCGAAAGGCGAAGGCGGCGGTTCATCCGGTGAAGGCGCTGCCCCGGCGGATGCGCAGTCGAATGCGGCAGGCGGTGCAACAGGTAATGCAACAAGTGCTGCGTCAAGCAATGCAGCAAGTGCGGGCGAAGGTTTTAATGACGACGAAGTGCCTTTCTGAACGAAAATAATGCAACACGATAGATAGTACAAGGAGAGAACAATGGCTGACGAAATAGTATCTGAGAACCCGGCACCCGAAGCCCCGCCGGCAAGTCCCCCGCCGTCCGACGGCGGCGGCGGTCGCGAGCGTCGCAAGGATGACGATCGGAAGCGCTTTTTTAAGCGCAAAGTTTGTCATTTCTGCAAGAGCAAGGTGGACGAGGTCGATTATAAGGACGGGAAATTCCTCCGCCGTTTCACGAAAGAGGGCGGAAAGATACTCCCGCATCGCCTGAGCGGCAATTGCGCGAAGCATCAGCGTCTCGTATCGCTTGCGATAAAGCGCGCACGCATCATGGCGCTGTTGCCGTACAAAGCCAGGGTATAATACACAGAACGATAGAGAGCACAGAGAGGAGAAGCACATGGCAAAACAACCGGAAAGCGACGCAGTAACGATCGACGAGAAGAGCATCGTAACGGTACTCGCCGACGATATCATTTTTAAAGGTACGCTTTCGTTCAAGACATCGCTCATGATAAAGGGAACGTTCGAAGGCGAAATAGACGCTACGGGCGAACTTGTCATCGGCGACAAGGCCGTTGTCAAGGCCAATATCAAGAGCGATACCATCGTCTGCTACGGCAGGATAGAAGGCAATGTCGAAGCGAAAAAGAGCATTATTTTCGCGAGAAGTTCGCAGATCTCCGGTGATATCAAAACTCCGGACCTCGTCATCCAGAGCGGCTGCCGCTTCAACGGCAATTGTACGATGACGACGGCTTCCGCTGCGGCACCGGCCGCAACACCCGCTCCTGCGAGCGGATTACCGCCGAAGAAGTAAGCATCGACGGCGTGTGTCATGACCCGATCGCGGGATAGGATATTCGTCCGCGGCGGGTCGGATGTCTCGTTCATCGATTACCCCGGACGTATCGCGGCCATACTTTTCGCAGCGTCATGCAATTTTCGCTGCGGCTACTGCCATAACCCGCTCCTGGTGAACGTCCCGGTGACGGCTTCATACTGGCGATATGATGAACTGCTTGAACGCATATCGTCGCTTCGCGGCAAGATCGACGGTGTCGTGGTGACCGGCGGCGAGCCGACGCTTCACGCGGACATGCCCGATATCATCGATGAATTGCATTCGCTGTCGCTCCCGATAAAACTGAACACGAACGGAAGCACCCCCTCCGCCGTTCGAGCGTCGCTCTCTTCGCTTTCCCATGTGTCGCTCGATATCAAGACCGCGCTCAATAAGTACCGCCGCGTATGCACTATCCCCGATGCCGCCATACGTGTGCATGAAACGCTGTCCCTGCTCAGGGAGTCGCCCATCGTATGGGATCTCCGCATTACGGCGGCGCCCGGCATTCTCGATGAGGCTGATGTGGACGCGCTTCTCCCGGTATTGACCGGCGCGCATGTGATACTCCAGAAATTCGATCCCGCGAATACGCTTGATGAGAACTATGCATCCATGATACCCTATACGTCGAAGACGATGGAGCGCATCCGTGCGCGTATCGCAGGCGTGGCGGTGTGCGAGCTGATATGAAACAACGGTTCACATCGATGGATGCCGCACTCGACTGGCTGTATGCATTCGTCAATTATGAGACGCGCCGTACAGCGACGTACGACCCTGAGAACTATAACCTTACACGCATGCAGCGTCTGCTCGATGCGCTCGGTTATACCCAGACGTTCCGTGTGCTCCACATCGCCGGTACGAAAGGGAAGGGCTCTACCGCAGCGGCGGCCGAGCGTTTCCTCCGCGCGGACGGGAAGCATACGGGGCTTTTCACGTCGCCGCATTGCCTCGATGTGCGCGAACGGATAATGGTCGACGGGGCGATGATACCGAAGAGGGAGTTCATGCGTCTCACCGGCAGAGCGGCCGGCATTGTCGATACGTTCCCGGATGCCATGAAGCCGACGACGTTCGAGCTTTTCACTGCGCTTGCGCTCATGTATTTTCGTGAACGCCATGTCGATTGGGCCGTCATCGAAGTGGGCATGGGCGGGCGGCTCGATTCCACCAATGTCGTTATGCCCGATGCGGTGGTGATAACGTCGCTGTCGTTCGATCACATGGATAAGCTCGGATCGACCTTGCCGGAGATTGCGCGTGAGAAAGCGGGCATCATCAAAACTGCGGCACCGGTGATCTCCGCCATGCAGCCGACGGATGCGCTTACGGTGATACGCCGCACTGCGGAAGAACATGCCGCGCCGCTCACGGTTTTCGGCGCGGGCATAGTAACGGTGTTGAAGGATATATCGATCGACGGTACGCGTTTCGAATATACGTCCGGGAGCGGCCTCTGCGTGGAGATACAGACGCCGCTCATCGGCGAGTTCCAAATGGAGAACCTTTCCCTTGCGCTTCGCGCCGTTGAGATCGTACTTTCGCCCGCGGAGAGAACGATACGCCGCATGGCGAGATCGGTGCGGGACCTGTCCATTCGCGGGCGGATGAATATCGTATCGCGGGAACCGCTTTCGATCGTCGATGGCGCGCATAATGCCGATTCGATGCGGAAAGTCACAGCAGCGATACGTGCGATAGCGCCGGGAAGGGAATTCGCCGTGCTTTTCGCGCCGCTCCTCGATAAGGATATCGACGGTATGTGCGAGGCGCTCGCCGGTTTTACCGAGCATCTCATCGTGACGGCACCGGTGTCGCATAAAAGCGCCGATGCGCATGTGTCAGCGGAAAAAGCGCGTTCATATGGCTTTGCCTGTGAGGAGATATCGGATTTTTCACAGGCAATGGAAAGCCTGAAAAGCCTGCAAAAGAGCGGATATTGCACATTGATAACCGGTTCTCTCTACGCGGTATCGTCATACTTCTCGATGAAATAGTGTCAAATATATTGACAAACTGCCATTCGATGAGTATACTGCATTCGTCCGGCAGCAAGATTCAGGCGAGATCCCATGAAGTACACTATACTCATTTGTGATGACGAAGCCGAAGCACGCAATATGCTTTCCTTCGTAATGACCGACAAAGGGTATCGCATCATAGAATCCGAGAACATCAGTTCTGCCATGACGGTGCTGCAGGCGGAAAAGGTCGATATACTCATCACCGATCTTCTCATCGGCGATGAGAACGGCATCGAGCTCATCAAAAAAATGAAAAAATCAGGCTTCACGATGCCGGTGATATTCCTCACCGCATACGGCACCATCGAAAGCGCCGTGCAGGCGATGACGGAGGGTGCGTTCTATTATCTGCTCAAGCCGCTGCATTTCGAGGAATTGCTTGCCATACTGAAGCGGGCGGAGGAAAAGATAGAGCTCGAACGCCAGAACGTCTATCTGAACGAGGAAGTGTCGAAGCTGCGGGATGTATCACACAGCATGGTAGCGGTAAGCCCCGTCATGCAGAACCTCATGGCGGAAGTGAAGAAGATCGCATTGACCGACAGCACCGTGCTCATACTCGGTGAATCCGGCACCGGCAAGGAGGTCGTTGCCAACGTCATTCATCGCGAAAGCACGCGTTCCGCACGGCCGTTCGTCGTCGTCAATTGCGCCGCGATAAGCGAGCATCTGCTCGAGAGCGAGCTGTTCGGTCATGAGCGCGGGGCGTTCACCGGCGCGGTAAAGACGAAAGCGGGTAAATTCGAGGTCGCCGACGGCGGAACGATATTCCTCGATGAGATAGGCGAGCTTCCGCAGAATCTGCAGTCAAAACTCCTCCGCGTACTCGAGAACGGCGAGGTCGACCGGGTCGGTTCCGTCGACAAGACGTTCGTCGACGTACGCGTTGTGGCGGCGACCAACCGCGACCTTAAAAAGGCGGTAGAACAGGGCGCGTTCAGGAGCGACCTCTACTACCGGCTCACGGTACTGCCGGTAAAGATACCGCCGCTCAGGGAACGGCCGGGTGCGGTGCGCGCACTTGCAGAACATTTCCTTGCGCTCAATGAATCCGCACGCGGCAAGAAAGTGACCGTCGATGAGAGCGTGTATGCCGCGTTCGAGGCATATCCGTGGCCGGGCAATGTGCGCGAGCTTAAGAACCTCATTGAACGGCTGACCATCCTGCATGATCATATCGCCTGCGAGACGCTCCCCGACGAGTTTTCAAAGCCCTGTGCCGAGAACGCATCCGCATCGGGGGAGCTGCCGCTTGCGGGGCGATCGATAAAAAGCATCGAGAAAGAAGCGATACGCCAGGCGCTCATACTCTGCAAGGGCAATAAACGCAAGGCGGCCGATACGCTTGAGATAACCCGTCAGACGCTGTATGCGAAGATGAAGGAGTACTCGATACACGCGGTGCTGTGTTTGACGTTCATCCTATACTCGCATATACTGGCATGACACGCTTCAGGGGGAATACGTGATGCGTATGGACAACCGCAATGCAAGCGGTTTTTACATCTACAAGAAGGGGCTTCGTCAGAAAAAGCGCCCCTATGCATGGTTCGTCATCGTTGCCGTGCTGTTCTTCCTGTTGTTCTATGCGTATCAGCGTTTCACCGGCTCCGACGAGATAGTGACGTCAAAGAATGAATCGCCGGTGCCCGTCCGCATCGAGCGGCTCGTGAATGATAATCGCATGTTCGTATCCGGCTGGTGCACGAACGAGGTGTTCGATCTTAACTATCGCACGGCGAAACAGTTCGGCGTGAAGCGCTTTCTCCCTTTCATCGGCAGCACAGCGTACAAGGAATTCTTCACGCTTTGTCTCCTGCAGAGCAATGCGATCATCGCCATCGACGGTGTGAACCTCTCAAGTGTGCGGACATTCACGTATACCTTCTTCAATTTCATGAACAATAATTCGTACTATGAGACGACGCATGAACGTTACAGCAGACGCTTGTTCTACGCGCCGTTCTTCAACGCGGCAACAGCACGCTTCCGCGGGGGGGACACCTCCGTAGTGCGCACGCTCTCGAACATCACCTGTACCCTCAGGATAGACAGGAAGGCGCATGGCGATGTCACCGGGCTTTATGATATGGAGACGTTCGGATGGATGCTCAACTGGCGCCCCAATAAGGCGCTCTTCACGCAGGTGAAAACGGGACTTGCCGTCGGCAAGCTCGAAGTCCCCGGCGATACATTCGTTCTCGAGAACGTTCCATTCATCGCCGAGTTCAGAGCGGGGATAGCGCCGACGCGTCTATCGACCGAGCGCATGCTCGCGGTATGCCGCCACCCCTGGTACGGTCCGATACCGGTCGTCGTGTTCGCAAGTGCGCCCGCCGGCAGTGCGGTCGGCAGGGCGTTCTATCGATTCCGCGGTCAGTGGACGCCGGTGCCTGATATCGCCGTAGTGCATAACGATCAGACCCGGGTAACGACAGCGGAATCCACGAATGGGACAGTCATCGCCTTCACCCCGCGGTATACGCTCGCAAAACGCGCCGGGATGATGTATCCGGTCACTGACAGTACGAAGCAGCACGGCACGGTACGGATAACGTTCCGTTATTACGGGGATATCATCAGCGCCGACGGCATCGGCATGCGTGAGAAGGCGCGTTCCTTATGGTAGGCGGACATCGCGATGAGCGCTACATCGCCATCAACGGCAATATAGTCCGGGAGGCGGAAGCATCGATACGCATTCTCGGGAGGGGAACCAACGGCGCTGACGGTGTATACGAATCGGTGTTCATAAGCCGCTCGAAGATGATCGATCTTTCGGCACATGTCAATCGCCTTTACGACAGCTGCGCATTTCTCAAGCTCGATCTCTATTTCGATATTTCCGCGCTCGAAAGCATCATCGCCATTCTTATCGAGAAGAACGGTCTCGCCGATGCGTATGCGGTGGCGACCATCGTGGTGATGCGCGCGGGAGAACCGGGGGCGCTTTCCTCCCCGGAAGAGGCGATGTACATCATTACCGTCGGGCAGGCGGGGATCTCTTCAGAGCTCTACACGAACGGGATATCGCTTTCGCTCGCTCACGTGCCGGCATACAATCCATTGGCGGAACATCCGACGCTCTCCTGTCTTCAGAATACGCTCCTCTTCGCGGAGGCCCGGCGCAGCGGATTCGATGACGCGCTCGTTGTCATGCAGGGGAAGATACTTGAGTGCACGCAGGCGAATATATTCATCTATCGCGACGGGGCGGTGCGTACACCGGTGAGCGGCGTGCTCCCCGGGATAACGCGCAATCACGTGGTGCTCATTGCAGGTTCGCTCGGGTATGACGTGCTCTTTGATGAGATAGAATCGGACGAACTGTGGAGCGCCGCCGAGGTTTTCGTGAGCGATACCGTACGCGGCATAGTCCCGGTCACGCGTGTGGGGAACGTAACGTTCCCGGTCGGGACGCTCACACGCTCGCTCGTCGATACATGCAACGCCGCACGTTCTGTTTCATTTTGAACGTTCGCCCTTCGGCGGCGGGAGCTGCTTGAGCACGTTGAGCCTCTCCGCGATATACTGGTCTATCTTCGCCGTTTCCTTTGTTCCTTCCGCGAATTCATAATCGCTCGCCCGCATGAGACAGCGTTTCTCATTATTGAAATCCTTCGCACGGTTATACAGTTTCGATATGCGGTACATGAGCATGCGCTGCGAGGGAAGCTCGGTCGCTGCGATGCGGGCATGCTCCGCCCGCTCCCCCGCGCGTTCCTGGGCGGCATCGCGCGAATAGTGTTTGATGCGATCGGCATTGAGCCATGCTATGGCGTCCGCGTTCGTGTAGTGGTACATGGCGCGCACTTCATTGCCGAGCTTTTCATAATAATCGCCGAGGAAATAATGGAGCCGCCAGCTCACGGTCGGATCGCGCTTCGTCTCGGCAAACCGGAGGATATTCGTCACTGCGCGGTCGCGTATGACCATATCGCTGTTCGTATAGCAGAGCAGTATGCTGAATCGCGCATCGATCTCCTTCGACGGAACGCTTAAGGTCGATGCGTATTTGATGACGGCGTTATAGTGGACGATGGCGGCATCGAATTTCTTCTCGCCCCGATACAGCTCGCCGAGGAGGTAATGCGCATCGGCATTGTTCGTCTCGATGCGCAGGACATCATGGAGCTGTTTCAGTGCTAGCCCGATATTCCCTTCGGCGATGGTCCGCTTCGCACGGCCGACCTGGGCCCACGCCGGATCGCGCCCGGCCGTCGAGGCGGCCGCAGGGAATGTGCAGGCGAGTGCGCCGGCGAGGATGATGACAGCGCTAACGATTCGTTTTTGCACGATAATCCCGCTGCTTTCGCTGGTATTCATCGATATCTCCTTGTATGTTCGGATGTCTATTGGTTGGACGCGAGAGTACGGTCATGGCCTCTGTGAGCGTATCGGCTGCGGTGCTGTACCTGCCGAGCGCGGCGAGTACGTCCGCTTTGGTATCGAGAACGGCCGCATGCATGGGGATGGTCCAATTCGTGCTGTTCGTCAGGGCGGCAGATTCCGTAACGGCCCGTTCAGCGTATTGGAGCGCACGTTCGTTCTGCGGCGGGTCCATGTTCATGAGACAGACGGCGATGTTATTGAACAGGGGGGCGCGTGATACCAGCGTGCTCGATTGCCCGTTGCTCTCGACCGATGACAGATACATGAGCGCCCGCGGGTAATCCTCCACTTCCATGAAGATGAGCCCGAGCGCGTAGGCGGCGGGGCTGTAGCGCGGGTCGGTATCGGATGCGCGCGTATAGTAATACGCGGCTTTCTGAAGGTCGTGACGGGCGCGGTATATCGATCCGAGATTGTACGCTATCACCGGTGTGCCCGGTTTTTCCCGATGCGCTTTGGTAAGGCCGGTAAGCGCTTCGTTCGTACGGCCGGCGCGGATATCGGCGAGCGAGCGGTTGTGATAGAGCGCTGCGGTATCGTGGCGTTCGCTGATGCGGTCGAATTCCCTGAACGATCTCTCGTATCGCCCGAGGGAGAGCTGCATGAGGGCGCGATAGAGCGCGATCGACGGGAAGCGCTCCGGGCGTACAATGGCGGAAAGGGCATCGAGTGCGGCGCCGTGATCGGCAGCGACGTAATGAACGAGCGCTGAGGCGTAGAGCGCTTCATCGGCGGCGAGTTCCCTGCTCACGACATGCGTCGACTCCGCAAGGATATCCCACACATCATACGCAGAGACATTCCCCCCTCCCGCATTGGCGACGAAAAGACCATCCGCGAATGAAACGAGTGCGTTCGTAAGGACGGTCCCTGTCGAGAGCATGAGCACATCCGACGGGGTCGGGAGTGCGGTAACGATGCGCCGTGCGGCGGTCATGCCGTTCGCATACCAGATGAGCGCATTGGGGATATCATTGAGCAGTATGAAGCGGTCGGCGGCGGTGAACGCGGTACGGATAAGGTCATCGTCGTTCCTCGGTCTTGTGCCGAGCGATGCTGCGAGCATTTCAGCGAGAACGGCCTTCTGTTCGGGGGTGGCATCGTAGCCGTTGGACCGTATCCGGCCAAGCACGTCATCAAGGGGCAGCGACGGGACATTCGTGTTCGGAATTCTCCCCGTACGTATCTTCTTAACAGGCGTATCATCCCGTGTGTCGATGCGGGCGGTAGTGGAGGTGATCGCTGCCGCATTGCTGGTCGAGGAGGACGTCGCCATCTCCGACGGCGCTGCATTCGATCGCTCCTGCAAAGTACGTTCAGTGTCTTTCGGTCGAACGGCCGTTCCCGTCGTTCCTGACGGCGGATTTTCCGGCAATTCCGGCTTTTTCGAGAATCCGAGAAGGGAAAGACATGCACCGATGATGACAAGGGGATATGCGATCTTCATGCGCGCGCCCCTGCCACCGTTACGCGGTTCCTGCCCTCGTGTTTTGACCGATAGAGCGCTTCGTCCGCCTCGCGTATCGTATCGATGAAGGTGACGCCTTTCCCCGGCGTGAACACCGCACCGCCGAGCGATATGGTCACCCGGAGCGAATACTCGGCCGTGGAAAAATCGGCGGCTTCGGTGACGGCGCGTATATGCTCCATGGCGGCGGCCAGTTTTTTCTCATCGCCGTTCTTGAAGGCGCAGATGAACTCTTCCCCGCCGTAGCGGCCGATGAGCGCCCCCTTGAATTCTTCCTTGAGCATCGCGGCGAGCTTTTTGAGGACGACGTCGCCCGTTTGATGACCGTATTTGTCATTGTAATGCTTGAAATGATCGACATCCATCATGACGATGGAAACGGGAACGCGCTCGGCTGTCCAGCGCTCGAGGGTTTGAAAGATAAAACCGCGATTATAGAGCTGGGTGAGCCTGTCGCGATTGGCGAGGAAGGAGAGCTTTTCACTGTAGAGCAGGAGCGCGAAGTAATCGAGGAGCATGATGAATCCTTCGCGGACGTCTATCGATGCGCTCGTCAGGTGCGCCGCCACCATGCCGAAGCGTTTCCCGCGGGCATGGAGCGTATAGGCGAACATGCCGTCGGCATTGCGGTCCGTCCCGCGTTTGAACGCGTCGAGCACTTTCGCCTGCGTACGTGTATCCGTCGCGGGACTTTCCCGGTACCAGCACACGAGGGAGGGGGCGCGTTGCGGCAGGAAATAGATGTCGACGGCGGAAGCCGAGAGTTCGCCGCGAATGACCGGCGCCATGAGCGTCACGACGCGGTCTATGGAGAACGGGTGCGGTATCGATTTCAGCTGTGCAAGTATCTTCGTATACATCGATTAGTGCTCATGCTCCAATTATAATATCGACGCATGCTTATTGCAATAAACACTTCATCGCGGTACAATCCCGTGATTTTCCCGCAGTATCGCGCATCATCGAGGAGCACCGCCATCATGGACACCTTTGAGCACCGGCTTTCATTCGACGATATACGCGATGATGCCCTCGCATGCATAGACCGTGCCCTCGCCGAGGACAGGGCGGATGCCGATATCACCACCGGGGCGGTATTAACCGGCGATGAGAGCGGTATATTCCATCTTATCAGCAAGGACCGTGGTGTGCTCGCCGGGCTCGATATATTCCGTCTCGTATTCTCGCGCATCGATAAGGACATCGTGTTCGAATCCGCGCATAAGGACGGTGCCGAGCTCACGTTCAGGGAAACGATAGCGACGGTCAAGGGGCGTGTCGCATCGCTTCTCAAGGGTGAACGGGTCGCGCTCAATTTCATACAGCATCTGAGCGGTATCGCCTCACGCACGGCGGAGGCTGTCGAGGCGGTGAAGGAATATCATGTCAAGATACTCGATACACGCAAGACCGTTCCCGGCATGCGGCGCCTGCAGAAATATGCCGTATGCGTCGGAGGGGGATACAACCACCGTATGACGCTCAACGATATGTTCCTCATCAAGGACAATCATATCAGAGCGGCTGGCGGCGTCCGCGAGGCGCTCACACGGGTGAGGAAGAACAATCCCGATAGGAAGATCATCGAAGTAGAGCTCGATTCGATAGCCGATGTAAAGGCGGCGCTCGAAATACTGCCCGACGTTGTCATGCTCGACAATATGGATGATATCGCGCTTGCGGAAGCGAAAAAACTACTCGGGCGCATCGTGAAGATAGAGGTTTCAGGGAATATCACCATGGGGCGTCTTGTTACGCTCGGGCGGCTCGGGGTGGATTATATCTCCATCGGTTCGCTCACGCATTCGGTGAAGGCGCACGATTTTTCGTTCAAGATGGCATAGCCGCAGCTAATGCGCGAGGCGTAGCCCCGCTGTCGGTAGCGATGGGTTTCATCTACAGGGCATTGTTATGATCATACGGTCCGCGTCTTTTCCACTTCCGCAACCTGATGAGTACGACCGTGGGTGATAGTGTCAAAAAACGATGAAAACACTGGAAATTCGCAAGTTTTCCGGTATCGATTTTTTCCTGCGCCCTGTTGACAAAAATATAGAATGATGTACACTCTTGTCCTCAATTTTCAGGATAGGACGGCGTTATGCTTTCCTATTATAAAGGTAGCGTCGTATGGCTGCGGGCAAAAAAAAGAGCGAAGCGATACATCTTCAGTGTGCCGAGTGTAAGCGTAAGAACTACACCACGGTAAAAAATCGGCAGAATATGCCTGAGAAGCTGCAGCTGAAAAAGTTCTGCCGCTTTGACAAGAAGCATACGATGCACACTGAGATAAAGATCTCGAAATAGAATCAAGGAAGCGTGCGGTAACGGCGGTCAACGCGAAGATGCGGGATCCGCTTTGTGGGTCATGTTGGGTCAGTAGCTCCAATTGGTAGAGCGGCGGTCTCCAAAACCGCATGTTGCAGGTTCGAGTCCTGTCTGACCTGAGAGCGTGTCGAAAATCCGATCGTAGAACGAGGATCGGCGATCGCGCTTGCACGTCGGTGCAGTGCTGGTGCAACGGACGGGTTCGAACGATATCAGCGAAGGTGCGTTATGAGCGAAAAGAAGCCGGGCAGGATACGCGAGTTCCTCAGGGAATCGATGAAAGAGCTCCTTGAGCGCAGTGTGTGGCCGTCGCGCGACGAGGTCATGAACATGACGGTGGTCGTCATCGTTTCGCTCATCATCGTATCGGTGGCGCTTGCCGGCGTCGACTACATCATATCGTTCATCGTGCGCAATATGCTTACCGGAACGCTTGCAACGACGATATTCGGGTCGCGGTTCGGGCTCGTGCTCCTCGTCATCGCGGGGGCTGTCGTCCTTGCGTACTTCGGGCTGCGCTACCTGCGCCGGAAACGGTAGGAAGATATAATGAGCGAAGAAACAACACCGACAGAAACGCTCGCGGCATCGGCCGTGACGAACGACCGCAAATGGTACATCGTCCATACACAGGCCGGGTACGAGAACAAGGTCCGCGAACGGATACTGAAGCGCGCCGACGAGGCGGGCATGAAGGACCTTATCACCAACGTGAATATCCCCTCCGAAACAGTTACGGAACTGCGTAACGGGCGGAAGGTGAGCCGCGAGGAGCGTTTCTATCCCGGCTACGTGCTCGTCGAAATGGTCATGAGCGATGTTACGTGGACGCTCATCAGAAAGACGCCGGGTGTCGCCGGTTTCATCGGCAGTCATGCTACGACGAAAGAAGAAGGCCGCGTCATTCCCACGCCGCTGAAGGATGAGGATGTACGGCGATTGTTCGACGATAAGACGGCGAAGAAAAAAGGCGAGATGCCCGACACGGTCAAGATCGACTACGAAGTGGGCGAGAAGGTCAAGGTCATCGACGGTCCGTTCAACGGTTTGAACGGCATCATCGAGCATATCAATCCGGACAAGGGGAAGATCACGGTGCGCATCGAGATCTTCGGCCGCGCCACCCCGACGGAGATAGATTTCATGAAAGTGAAGAAATTATAACGGGCGCACACGCGTCCGTCCAAGGAAAACGGTATGGCAAAGAAAGTAGTCGGCATGGTAAAGGTTCGTATCCCCGCAGGCGAGGCGACGCCGGCGCCCCCGCTCGGGCCCGCGCTCGGGCAGAAGCAGGTACCCATCGCGCTTTTCTGCAAGGACTTCAATGCAAAGACGATGAAGGTCAAAGGGCAGATACTCAACACCGTGATCACGGTGTATGACGATAAGTCCTACAGCTTCATCACCAAGGGTACGCCGACATCAACGCTTATCCTGAAACGCATGAAGCAGGAGAAGGGTTCTGGCACCCCGAACAAGGTGAAGCTCCCGGGCGTCCTTTCCAAGAAGGACCTCGAAGAGATAGCGAAAGAGAAGATGGATTATCTGTCTGCGAACGATATCGAAGGCGCGAAGAAGATCGTCGCCGGTACCGCCCGCTCGATGGGCGTCATCACAGAGGAGTAACGGCAATGGCTACTAAGAAACGAGAAAAAGGCAGCAAGCGGTATCGGAAGATCGCTACCACGGTCGACCGTGTGAAGACGTACGCCGTCGATGAAGCGGTCACGATGGTGAAGCAGAACGCGACCGCGAAATTCGATGAGACCATCGAAGCGGTGGTCAATCTCAATATCGAGTCGAAGCATTCGATACGCGATACGATATCGCTCCCGGTGAGCTTCGGGAAAGAGAAGAAAGTGCTCGTATTCGCCAAGGGCGAAAAGGCCGAAGAGGCGAAGAAGGCCGGTGCCGATCATGTCGGCGCGGAAGATCTCATGGAAAAGGTGAAGGGCGGCTTCCTCGATTTCGATGTCGCCATCGCAACGCCCGATCTCATGAAGGACGTCGGTAAGCTCGGACAGGTGCTCGGCCGCCGCGGGCTTATGCCCAATCCCAAGACCGGAACGGTGACCATGAACGTTGACTCGACGGTGAAGGCGTTCAAGAAGGGACGTGCCGAATATCGCGCCGATAAGGCGGGCAGTATCCATATGGCCGTCGGCAAGGCGTCCATGACCCCGGATGATATCAAGGCGAATTTCCTCGCCTTTTACGAAGACGTGCTCAAGAAACGCCCGAGCGATATCAAGGGCGATTACGTGAAACGGGTATGCATATCCTCCACCATGGGTGCGGGTGTGAAGCTCGATTTCAAGAAGATAAAGTAAGGCGATCCTGGCGGACACGCATCCGTGTCGGGCGACGGCTGATCCACCGTTGACCGCATGAGGGTTTGGATGCAGACCCATGAGGGCGTGAATGCCATGACCAATAGACACACGAGGGACACAATGCCAAGTAAAGCAAACAGAGAAGCGGTAAGCGCTTTGAAGTCGCGGCTTTCCACGAACAGCTCCCTCATATTCATCGACTATCGCGGCATGACGGCCGAGCAGGTGAAGGAGATGAAGAAGGCGCTTTTGAAAAAGGGCGCCCGACTCAATGTGGTGAAGAACCGCATCTTCAACATCGCGCTCAAGGAATCCGGCATGCCCGATATGGCAACGTTGCTTGTCGAACCGACGGCAGTGATCTTCTCACAGGACGATCTCTCGCTCGCTTCGGAAACGATCAACGCTGCCGGCAAAAAGTACCCGACGTTCAAGCTCAAGGGCGGTATAACCCAGGGCATAGTGTTGAGTGCTGCCGATGTATTGAAGGTGGCAAGCCTTCCGTCGCGCGAGATACTTCTTTCGCGGCTGGTCGGTGCTGTTCAGGGCCCGATATCGAATTACGTCTTTACGCTCAAGGGTATTACGAGCAAGCTCGTGTATGCGCTTTCGGCGATAAAAGACAAAAAAGCGGCGTAATGCCGCTATCACGCAACTATTGCAAGGAGAAAGAAGAATGGCTAAGCTGACAAAAGAAGAGTTCATCGCCGCGGTCAAGGAACTGACGGTCGTGGAACTCAACGACCTCGTCGAGGCGTTACAGAAGGAATTCAATGTTACCGCTTCGGCTCCGGTCGCTGCGGCTCCGGCAGCCGGCGGCGGTGCAGCCCCTGTTGAAGAGAAGACCGCGTTCGACGTTATCCTCACCGGGCATGATGCCGCGCAGAAGATCAACGTCATCAAAGCGGTGCGCGAAGTCACGGGCCTTGGCCTGAAAGAGGCGAAGGATGCCGTCGAGAAGGGCACCGAAAAGCTCAAAGAGGGCGTTAAGAAAGAAGAGGCTGACGAGATCAAGAAGAAGATCGAAGCGGCCGGCGGAAAAGTTGAGATCAAGTAAGGATCCCTTCGATTTAATGAAAGGATACGCATCGAAAAAGACAATCGACGCGGGGCATGCCCGCAGGATACGCATAGGGCGTTTAAACGCGCCCTATGCGTTCGTTATTATCCCATCATCGCTACGCACCGCGCTCGCGCGGGTGTAAGGAGCTTCCATGGCCGACGAGATCATCATCGACAATAAGCAGTATCCGGAGCGTGGGACTGCTTTTGCCAAGCAGTATACCGTTACCGATGAGGGCAGGGTGAACTTCGCACGCAGCCCCGAGATAGGCACGCCGCCGGACTTCCTCGAGATGCAGACGATCTCCTACCACGAATTCCTGCAGAAGGATATTCCCTCGGCAAAACGCGACAAACAAGGCCTGGAACTCGTTCTCGAATCGGTGTTCCCTATCGTGAGCCAGAACGAGAAGATGCACATCGAGTTCATCAATTATACGATCGAAGACCCGAAGATAACCGAGCAGGAGGCGATAGTCCGCGACAAGACGTTCGCCTATGCCTTTAAAATGAAAGTGCGCCTTATCGTGAAGGAAACGATGAAGATCGTCGAACAGGATATCTTCATCGGCGAGATACCCGCCATGACCCAGCGCGGTACCTTCATCGTCAACGGCGCCGAACGTGTCGTTGTTTCGCAGATACACCGATCGCCGGGCGTCGTGTTCAATTTCTCGAACAAGGATTCCGCGTA
>JBBTBY010000131.1:27716-52390 GCA_038043445.1 Spirochaetota bacterium | reverse complement strand
CGAAACCCCAGAGCATCATGACAGGGCGTATCGTGATGTCGTACTTCCCCCCGGTCTCCTTCGCGTAGAAAAGACCTTCCGACAAAAGACGCGCCATCTCATCAGAGAGCTGAATGCGCCTGCCGCCATTGAGGATGCGGTGATTAAGTTCCGACAGCTCGCTTTTCGGATCATACACGTTCACCACGGCATTGAGCCGGCGTATCTCGTTGGTCACTGACAGTATGAGCTTTTCGAATGATGCCTTATCCGTCTTTGCGGTCATTTCGATGAACGTACGCGCCTGCTTCAGGCGTACTGTGCGGTATCTGACGCCGAATATTGACCAAAGAATGACAAGGACGGCGGCGAACACAGCGATGACTGCTATCACCGGCATGTACCGTTTCAGCTGTGCCATCACCAGATTGAGCAACCCATCGTTTTTCTGTATCGAAGATGTCATGAGCGACAGTATATTCCCGACAGCGCATACCGTCAATACCACAGCGCGACATCTGCGATAGACATCAAGCGGCCGGCAACATTGATATTGCTATTTTTCCGAATGCCAATAAACTTCCCGGTACCGCAGGCAAGGACCCGTTATGATGATCGTACTCCCGCGCGACCCCGATTCCATACTCCATGCGGTCATGTTTGCACGCCTTGCGGATGCCGAACTATGGGACGATGCGGACGGACTCCCCCTCGCAGCCCCGGTCGTACTCGATGCAAAGGACATGCGGGCGGACGCCAAACGATATAAGTCCGCATACGGCGATTTTCACAAAAGCTGGTACGATACGCGCAAGCGCTCCGTCATGCATCGCCACTTGTTCTGGGCATCGCGTCACCATGCGCATGAGCGCGTGGGCATCATCGCCGAGACCGTCCGCGAAGCGTTCTCCCGCGGCATCGATGCGGTACTGCAGAAGTCGGCCGTTACGCATGCGCATTTCCTTGCATACTCGAATCAGGCCATGCGGGAGTGGCATCGTCTCCTCGGTTTCATACGGCTGTCAACACCGCGCCCCAATATGCTTTATGGGGAGATACAGACGGATTTCCATGTCGTCGACGCGATCCTCATTTTCCTGAGAAAGCGCTACCCGGGGAACACCATCGCTGTCAAGAACGGCACGCATATGCACTTTTCCGGGGCCCCGGAGCGCATCGATACGGTCGACATCAAGGGCACCCCGGAAAGTGAAATATCGCGCATTTTTGACGTATATTACGAATCTCAATACATCAAAGAACGCAAAAATTTAAGGCTTTTATCGCATTTTGTGCCGAAACGCTACTGGGAGTGGATTTCCGACGGCAGGAAAATAGCCCGCCATGCCGGTTAACAGAATTATCTAAACGGTAAAAAATTTGACAATAGGGGAATTCGTTATTATATTATAGCCTCTCTGATAAACCAAGAAAGTACACTTCTTGCGTTGACCGAAAAAAGACAAAGGAGATCGCTGTATATGGCAATGGCGAACCTGATCGACGGCTATCGAAAGGTCGAGGGCCGTTATCCCACGTACGAAGGATATCTCGTGTCCTTCAGCTGCAAAAAATGCCGCTACACGTGGGACATCGACGAATCGGACATCGAACGTTCCGAGCTCGATGAACTTTCTTTCATCGACGATCTCATCGAGAATTCCATCACGCACTGCCCCATCTGCGGGGCGGAGAGCATCAAGAGGAACAGCACGCTGCATCATAAGTAGCCGTCCTCACTGATCTTTGACAGTACGACCATACACCGTGAACGCTTACGGGTGCGAATAAAAGAGTAGTCCCGGCGTTCTGCTTACGGTTTCAGTCTTCGCCCGATTCTTCGAGTGCAAATAAAAAAGTAGCCTTGAAACGGATTCGAGCAATGGAGTGAACGCTATTAAACCGTAAGGAGTATGGTCATGTACAAGGAACATCTCGTCTCCCCCGGACCCACAGCGGTCCCATCCGACGCTTTGCTCGCAATGGCAAAGCCCATCTATCACCACCGCACCAAGCGATTCGATACGCTCTTCGCAGCGATGTCGGAAAAGTTGCGCACCGTGTTCGGCACATCGCGCGATGTTTTCACGCTCACTGCATCCGGTTCGGGGGCCATGGAAGCGGCCGTCGTCAATACGATAAACCCGGGCGATGCGGTCATCACCATCAACGGCGGAAAATTCGGCGAACGATGGACGAAGATCGCCAAACGCTACGGCGCCGTTGTCGATGAGATAGCGGTCGAATGGGGAAAGTCTATCGACCCCGCCGTCGTCGAAGCGAAGCTTAAAGCGGATAAGACGATCAAAGCCGTTTTCGTCCAATACTGCGAGACGTCTACCGGCGCCATGCACGATGTGAAAGCACTCGCAAAAGTGACCGCGCCTACTGACGCCATCCTCGTCGTCGACGCCATTACCGCGCTCGGTGTACACGAATGCCCGATGGACGAATGGGGGCTCGATATCGTTCTCACCGGTTCTCAGAAAGCGCTCATGATACCGCCGGGGCTCGCGCTCATCGCATTGTCGGACAAGGCATGGAAGCGCGTTGAAGCGAACAGAACGCCGGTGTTCTATTTCGATCTCAAGGCAGCAAAGAAGGAACTTGAGAAAAAGACGACCCCATGGACCCCGGCGCTTACGCTCGTTATCGGTCTTGATAAGGTCATCGATATGATGCTCGCGGAAGGACTTGCGAACGTATACGCGCGTCACGCGAACATCGCTGAGGCGACACGCAACGGCTGCAAGGCGCTCGGGCTCTCGGTGTTCCCCGTCAATCCCGCGAACGGTGTTACTGCGGTGCTCGCGCCGAAAGCCATCGGCGGCAAGAAGATAAAATCGCTCATGGAAGAAAAGTACAAAGTATCCATCGCCGGGTCACAGGACGTCGAAAAGGCTGACATCATACGTATCGGCCATATCGGCTACTATGACAAAAGCGATATCGTTGTGACTCTTTCATCGCTCGAATTCGCGCTCAAGGACCTCGGGCATGCGTTCAGTTTCGGAGCGTCGCTTGCGGCAGCGCAGGAAGTACTCTATAAGGGAACGCCGAAAGGCTGAAGACCGTACGTATCCCAAGCACGAAATCGGTGGCACGCGACCCCGTATAGCATGATAATAAGGAGAACACACCATGGCCAGGTATAAAGTATTCGCCGCAGACGGATTCTCAAAAGAGGGCATCGAGATACTCGAGAAAAGCGGCATTTTCGATGTCAAAGTCAATGCAAAAACACCGCGCGATGAACTTCTGAAAGAGATATCAGCGTTCGATGCGCTCATCGTACGAAGCGCATCAAAAGCGGACAAGGAAGTGATCGATGCAGGGAAGATCCTTAAGCTCATAGCCCGGGCCGGTGTAGGCCTCGATAATGTAGAGATCCCGGCGGCGACAGCGCGCGGCATCGTGGTCATGAACGCCCCAAGCGGCAACACCATATCGACGGCGGAACTCTCGTTCGCCATGCTCATGTCTCTTTCGCGCAATATACCGCAGGCGTATGCGAGCATGAAGCAGAAGGTGTGGGAGAAGAAGAAATTCGAAGGGATAGAGATGCACGGCAAGACGCTCGGTATCATCGGGCTCGGACGCATCGGACGCGAAGTGGCCAAACGCGCCATCGCGTTCGGGATGAATGTGCTCGGGCATGACCCGTATTTCCCCGAAGAGGGGGCGAAGACGCTCGGTGTAACGCTCGTGAAGCTCGAACGCATTTATAAGGAAAGCGATTATATCACCGTCCATACGCCGCTCTCACCGGAAACGGAGGACCTTGTCACGAAGAAAGAGATCGCTCTGATGAAACCGAACGTGCGTCTGGTGAACTGCGCACGCGGAGGCATCATCAACGAGAACGATCTTCGGGATGCGCTCGCGGAAAAACGTATTGCCGGCGCAGCGCTCGACGTGTTCATAACCGAACCGCCGAAGGAATTCATCTATGCCGACCTTGACAACTGCATAACCACGCCGCATCTCGGCGCATCCACCGAAGAGGCGCAGATATCGGTGGCGATAGAGACCGCGAACGCACTCGTAAGCTATTTCCGCGATAACGTTGCGCACAACTCGGTCAATTTCCCTGCTATTGACGCTCACATCTACAACGAAATGAAGAATTTCGTCGAGCTCGCATCGAAGATCGGCGCTTTCCTTGCACAGGTCGCACGAGCGAGCATTACCAAGGTGGAAGTGACCTACTCGGGGAGCATAACCGAAAAACCGACGAAGATACTTACCACAGCCGTGCTCAAGGGGCTCATCTCTTCCCTTATCGGCAGCGACAGCAGCGTGAATTTCGTGAATGCACCGGTCATCGCTCGCGAGCGCGGCATCAGCGTCGTCGAACGGAACATCACGAAGATAGGCGATTTCAGCGAGATCATCGCAGTGAAGATAACGACGGAAAGCGGAAAATCGGTAGAGATATGGGGCACCGTGTTCACCGACGGCAAACCGCGTATCGTACGGTACGATCAGTATCATATCGAGATGCAGCCGCAGGGGCATGTGCTCCTTGTCATCTGCAAGGACCGCTACGGCTTCGTCGGGCAGATAGGCACCATCATGGGCGATAAGAAGATCAACATCAACGACATGCGCCTGACCATCGAGGAATCGAGCAAGCGCGCGCTCAATGTGCTCGTGCTCGATACGAAACCCGGAAAGGAAGTGCTCGATAAAGTGCATGCGATGCCGGACATATACGAAGTGCATATGATATCGCTGTAAGGAACAGCCCTAATATCGTCCATGCTCCCGGGCGAGAACGCTCGGGGCAAGCCCGTATACCCTCTTGAACAGACGCGAGAAGCTCTTCTCATCGGAGAAGCCCGCCTCGCGTGAAGCGTCGCGTACCGAACGGCCGGTGCTGATGAGCCGCCGGGATTCTTCGAGACGGCGCCCGGCGATGTAGCGCATCGGCGTCGTGCCGGTCACCTTCTTGAACAGTGTCACGAAATAGTGGCGTTCAAGTCCGGCAGTGCCCGCAAGCTCGGCAAGCGAAAGCGGAGCTGACGGGGCCTTGTTGATGCGCTCAAGTACGCCGAGGATACGCGCATCCGCGATCGGCACGAGCGGTACGACGGACGACACGAGCGATAATATCTGTGCGACAACGAACTCTTCCATGACGCTGCTCCCCATACGTGCGGCATAGGTCTGATAGAGCCATTCGCCGAGTGCATTGAGCGGCTCACATGCCGCAAGATCGACATCGATGAGCGGATTGGCGATATCCGGCAGGAACGCCGCATAGAAGAACACCACCGAAAGCGGATCACGCGGGTCATGCGTAATGGAATATTTCGTGTTCGACGGGAAGATATAGAGATGTCGATGCATGAGCCTCTGTCGCGTTCCGTCATCGTACGTCGCATTGCCGCCGCGTATAAAATAGAGGCGATGCGTGAGCGCCCCCTCTTCATCGAGACGCCAATCGCTCCTGCATCCCGCAAGCCCGCGATTGAACACACGAACGGCTATCGCACGCGCGTCCATCACTCACCCCCGTGAAAGGTCATCATCTCGACATCCGTATCGGTGATGGTATTCGGATAGTCCTCCTCGAGCGCGTAGAAGCACTTGTCAACGGCTCCGCGAAGCACCTGTGCGTCGTTCCCTACCCCGGCAAGACCGATACGCGCACGCGTATGTTCGTCCATGAACTCAACCTCGGATGCGGCGAACGCATGTTCCCGGCGCAGCCGCTCAATGAGCGGGCGGACCACATGCCGCTTATCCTTGAGCGATGCCGCATGCGGAATGCGAACGGTGAACACTGCGAGCGCGACGACCATGAACGCAGATTACCGGAATATATCGAAATGTCAATTGTGTTCGGTTAGAACACTTACCTCGATTGAAAAAAATCAGTATGCTTGTACAATCAGCCGTATCAGGCGCCTGCGGAGGTATACATGCTTTCATCAAAATCGAAAATATTCCTGCTCTCTCTCGCCCGGCAGACGATCGCACAGCGATGCGCGGGCAGACCGGCTCCGCGGGCGGATAATGCGAATGCGGAGCTTGCTGTACAATGCGGCGTATTCGTCACGCTGCACGACACCGACGGCGAACTTCGCGGATGCATCGGCTATGTTGAAGGCGTAAAACCGCTCGCGCAGAGCGTCATCGATATGGCCCTGTCGGCGGCGTTCCGCGACCCGCGTTTCTCCCCGGTAACGGAACGCGAACTCAAGAACATCGTCATCGAGATAACCGTGCTTTCTCCGCTTACACCGATACAAAGCACTGATGCCGTGGTCGTAGGCAAGCACGGGCTTGTCGCAACGAAAGGGCATAATCGCGGACTTCTCCTCCCGCAGGTGCCCGTCGAACATCACTGGGACAGGGACACCTTCCTTTCACATACCTGCATGAAAGCAGGGCTTAAGCCGGATGAGTGGAGAAAAGGGGCCGTCCAATTCGAAGTATTCGAGGGTGAAGTGTTCAACGAGAAAGACCTGACGTAAAATAATTGTGTAAACACTTGACTTTTCATGGAATTGACCTATATTTGTACACGTGTACATCATATAGGAGTTAACCATGCAACTATCAACAAAACCGGACCTTGATGAGGCTGTTAAACGCTGGGAACACTACTGGGCCGGCGATGTATACAAACGCCCGCCGGTGGTGCTCAATGTGCGAAAACCGGGGAAAACGGCGGTCCCACCGAAAGGGCATCTCTACCACTTTGCCTGCACGAAGGACTATCGCGGATATCTTGATCATATCGATACCGTCATTGACAGCACCGATTATCTCGCGGAATCGATACCGATGTTCTCCCCCGACCACGGCCCCGATCAGTTCGCCGCGCTCTGCGGCGCGCGCCTGCAGTTCTCCGAGGGCAGCATGAACACGAACTGGGTCGAGCCCATGGTGGACGACTGGAGAACGTTCTTGCCGAACCTGCGCGTGAACACCGACAACGAGACTTGGAAAAGCCTCATGGAATTTTCACGGCAACTCCGCGAACACGGCAAAGGCCGTTATATCGTTTCGATGTGCGACCTCCATTCGAACGCGGACACGCTTTCGGCACTTCGCAATCCCGAGCGGCTGTGCATGGATTTCTACGATAGTCCCGAACGTATAACCGAGGCGATGCGCTCGGTCCGGAAGATGTATCCGCCGGTATACAATGCACTGTACGATGCAGGCGGCATGAAAGAGAACGGAACATCATGCTGGATACCGTTCTGGCATTCGGGCCGCTACGCGACCATTCAATGCGACTTCATCTGTATGGTATCTCCGGACACCGCAAATGAATACATCATCCCGGCGCTCGAAGAAGAGGCGAATTTCCTCGACCATAGCATCTATCACCTCGACGGCCCGCAGGCGCTCACGCATCTCGACAGCCTGCTCGCAATAAAAAAGCTCGATGCGATACAATGGGTGCCCGGCGACGGACAGGCGCCGCAGCATGAATGGATGGATGTGCTCAAGAAAGTGCAGAAAGCGGGCAAGGGGCTTCAGCTCTGGGGCAGCGTCGATGTGATAAAGAAATATCACAAAGAGCTCGATCCGAAAGGCGTAGTATACTGCCCGCACGGTGTCAGAGACAGGGCTGAAGCCGATGCTCTGCTCACCTGGCTGGAACAGAACACGTAACAACATGCCGACACGCGATCTCATCGCCAAAAAAGCGAAGGTAAGCTCGGCGACCGTATCCCGAGTGTACAATGACCCGGATTCCGTATCCCCCGAGAAACGTGAGCGCGTACTGGCCGCTGCGGCGAAATACGGCTATGTACCGGATAAACATGCAAGCGCGCTTCGCCGGAACGCAAGCGGTTCCATCATGTTCCTTGAGCGGCGTCCCCATGCATCATCACCCGACGAACGGTATTATCTCTGGCTCTATGCCGATGTCATCCGCGCCGTTCAGTCGGTCATCGATTCTTCGATGTTCAATCTCATGCTCCGCTCGTTCACGGACATCGGCGAGATAGATCATATCCGTGAAGAATGCGACGCCGTCATCTGCCACTCTCTCACCGACCGGGAAGCAGCGCACATGCACACGCTCGGCATGCCGTATGTCTGCTGCTACCGTAACATGGCGCACGACATCAATACGGTGTTCGTCGATGAATACGCCGGCGGAAAGCTCGCGGGAACGCGGTTCAGGGAACACGGGCTCACAAAACCGGCACATATCACCGGCGCGCTCGCACAGAACAATGTCTGCGCGCAGCGCTGGGAAGGATTCGCAAGCTGTTTCGAGCAGGAGCCCATGCTCATGAACGGAGCCCTCGGTATTGCCGGCGGCTACACCTCAGGAAAAGCAGTGGTCCGTTCGATCAAGGACGGCTCTGTCGATTCGATATTCATCGTGAACGATCTGACCGCGATAGGCGTCGTACATGCGCTCACCGAAAGCGGCATACGCATACCGGGGGATGTTTCGCTCATCGGTTATGATAATCTTCCGTTCACACAGACATTGCCCTTCTCGCTCGCCACCATCGATCTTTCGCTCAGCGAGGTGTACGCGGCCGCCGCGCGGTCGCTGCTTGCATCGATACGATCGCCCGGACCGATCCGGACCTCGATCACACCAGCGTATGTGGACGGGGCATCAGTGCGTCAGATGCATTGAAGATGGCTAACGAAAAAGCGGTCGCCGAGCGGAGCCAAGGCGCCGATCTTATTTTTCATGGACATGCTTTTCGCTCATTTCGACCCCGCTCAATGAGCGAAGATATCGTTATGGGTCAACCGCTCCTTACGAGTTCAGCAATCTCAGGAACGCGATATTATCTTTCGTCGAACGCATCTTCTCGATGATGAGGTCCATAACCTCGGATTCTTCCATGTTCTGGATGAATTTCCTTAACGCCCACATCTTCGTGTTCTCTTCCTCGGTGAGGATGAGCTCTTCGCGCCGTGTCGATGATGCATTGATGTCGATAGCGGGGAATATGCGTCTGTTGGCGAGCTTCCTCATAAGATGCAGTTCCATATTACCGGTGCCCTTGAATTCCTCGTAGATGAGCTCATCCATGCGCGAGCCGGTCTCAACGAGCGCGGTCGCGATGATAGTGAGAGAACCGCCCTGTTCTATATTGCGCGCCGCGCCGAAGAATTTCTTCGGTTTATGCAGCGCGTTCGAATCGACACCGCCGGAAAGGATCTTCCCGCTCGCGGGGACGACCTGATTGTACGCGCGCGCAAGACGGGTTATCGAATCGAGCATGATGACGACATCCTTGCCGTGCTCGACGAGGCGCCGCGCCTTTTCAATGACCATTTCCGCCACCTGCACGTGATGCTCCGCCTGTTCATCGAACGTCGAACTTATCACTTCCGCTTTGACAGAGCGTTTCATATCGGTCACTTCCTCGGGGCGCTCATCGATAAGCAGCACGATGACGACCACCTCGGGGTGATTATGCTCGATGGCATTCGTTATTTCCTGGAGTATCATCGTCTTACCGGCTTTCGGCGGCGATACGATAAGCCCGCGCTGCCCCTTCCCTATCGGCGATACGAGATTGATGATGCGCGTCGGTATCTTCCCGGGAGAGAACTCAAGATTGAGCCGCTCGTTGGGGAACGTCGGCGTCAGCGTGTCGAATTGGCGGCGGTTGAATATCTCATCGGTACGGTATCCGTTCACCGTATCGACGCGAAGGAGCGCAAAGAAACGCTCATTGTCCTTCGGCGGGCGCACCTGCCCGGTCACGGCATCACCCGTTCTCAGGCCGAAGAGGCGTATCTGCGACGGCGAGATATAGATATCATCCGGCCCGGGGAGATAATTAAAGATCGTCGATCGGAGAAATCCGTACCCGTCGGGCAGTACTTCGAGCGTACCATCGGCGAATATCGATCCGCCGCTCGCTATCTGTGCACGCAGAAGCGCATGCATGAGGTCCTGGCGGCGTATATTCCCCTCGATGGTAAGCCCATATCGGCGCCCGATGGCGATCAATTCATCCATCGCCATCGCTGACAGTTTGCTTATGAATATTTCCTTGTCGACCTCGCCGTCCGTCGTCCTGGTTATTTCGGTCGGCTGGTCCGACGGCGGCACGTCGCCTGTCGGCGGTACTTGCGGATCACCCTCCGCCCCGCCCATCGGCGGAACACGATATTTAATACGATCATCGCGCTCGCTGTTGTAATTGTAATTCCCATGGTCGTTCGGCCGGCCGCCGCGCTTCGGGCCGCGCCTCATGTTTCTTCGCTGTTCAGACACCGTGTATCTCCTCATCCGCATTGCCGGTGGGCACATGCTTTTTATTGTTCATTTGCTTTTTATTCATATTTTTTCGGACCGCTGAACGCTGCCCGCATGTCCAAATAGTGGACCTCTGCCCGGCTCTTGAAGCCGATGCACCGTAATCGCACACTCGATGGGTATTCGTGACACTTCCCTGACCGCCGCCCCGTCGTATCGGGATGGCAGACTAATAGTAGTATATCGTTCTAAAAAGTCAACCGTCGGCACTATCGTTGCTGCTAAGATGACTTCTTATCTCCCGCTGGCGCTGCCGCCGGCTTCTCATCGCAGAGCATCACATAGCACATCTCTGCAGCATCCCCGAACCGGCGATACGCGAGCACTTTCCTCGTATAGCCGCCGTTGCGTGTCATGAAGCGCGGAGCGATGACATCGATGAGCTTCTTCTGCGCGTTCTCCGCAGGGACATACTTCGAGATATCGCGCCGGACGTTGATGCCCTTCGTCTTCGCCTTGTGTATCACTTTGTCCGCTATCTTCTTCAGAACGCCGCCCTTCTCTTTCGTCGTGAACACTTTTTCCTTCATGATGAGCGAGGTGAGCATGTTGCGGAACATCGCAACACGCTGGCTCTTTCGCATGTCGAATTTTTTTATCGTATTTCTGTGCCGCATCGGCTTTCTCTCCCTGGTTTACCGCATACCGAACGTTGCGTTGTATTCGGCTAGCTTTTCCTTAATTTCCTGGATGATCATCTCATTGGAACCGGTCATACGCTCAAGGTCCCCCTCGCTCTTCATGGCAACGCGGTCAAGCGTCTTCAAGTCATTGGTCGCGAGGAAATTCGCCGTGCGTATCGAGAACTCAACTTCCTCGATGTGTACATCCCGTAAACGGTCAAGTGCGCTCTCTTCGGACGCACCGTCCGCCCCTGCGGCATCGTCCTTCGATTCCTCGATATGGAGGAATGCGAAGAGATTGTTTCGCAGTATCTTTGCGGCCCATGACACCGCCTTTTCGGGGGATATAGCGCCGTTCGTCTCGACCTCAAGGGTAAGTTTGCCGTAGTCGGTGCGCTGACCGACGCGGATGTCCTCGACCTCGAAGCGCACACGGCGTATCGGCGAATACATCGCATCGATCGTTATCGCACCTATTTCCTGCACAAGCTGTTCGTTCATCTCAGAAGGGACATAGCCATATCCTGCATCGATCTGCAGGTCGATGGAGAGTTTCGTACCTTGTGCGAGCGTTGCGATGACCAAGTCCTTGTTCATCACTTCTACGCCGCTGTCGGCAAGCGAGATATCGCCGGCCGTGAACGTACCCGGGCCTTCCTTCTTGATATGGACCGTCTTAGCATCGAGCCCGTCGGTCAGCCGTACGACGGCCTTCTTCAGGTTCAGTATGACGACGACCGTATCCTCTTTTACGCCCTTGATGTTCTCGAATTCATTGCTGACCCCGTCGATCTTTATCGCGGAAACGGCATATCCGGGTATCGATGAAAGAAGCACACGCCGAACGGCGTTGCCGACCGTCACCGCATAACCCTTTTCGAACGGCTGCGCAGTAAAGCGGCCGAACACCGGCGTTACCTCTTCGCGTTCGAACGTAACGCGATGGGGCTTTTTCGTTGATTCCAGTATGTCTTTGAGCGCCATAGGCTGTTTCCTCACATAAACTTGATATTACTTCGAATACAATTCGATGATGAGCTGTTCGGTCACCGGGAAATCGATATGCTCGCGGCGCGGGAACGCTATCACTTTCCCCTTCTGCGTCGCCGCATCGTACGACAGCCACGGAGAAAGATACTCGGTCTTCACGTTCTCTGCGAGCTCTTTCATGACTGGACGGTCCTTGCTCTTCGCATGATATTCGATCACATCATCGATGAGCACCTGACGCGAGGGGATGGATACCTTCTTTCCGTTTATCAGGATATGTCCGTGGGTGACGAATTGCCGCGCCTGTGCGCGTGACTTCGCGAGCCCGAGCCGGTAGACGACATTGTCAAGACGCATTTCGAGCATCTTAAGAAGGTCCTCGCCCGTAATACCTTTCCGGCGTGTCGCTTCCCGGTACATATTGCGGAACTGCCGCTCGAGCACGCCGTACACGCGTTTTACCTTCTGCTTCTCGCGAAGCTGAACGCCGAACTCGGAAAGCTGTTTCATCCGCCGGTTCTTCGGCCCCGGTATATCGCGTTTCTTCGTTATCGCACATCTCGCCGACAGGCATCGGTCGCCCTTCAGCATCAATTTTGTTTTTTCACGCCTGCAGAGCCTGCAGACGGAATGGGTAGTTCGTGCCATGGTCTCTCCTTACACTCCTATACACGCCGACGCTTGCGCGGTCGGCATCCATTATGCGGAAGCGGCGTAACGTCCTTTATTGCGAGCACTTTGAGGCCGCTCGCTTCAAGCGCGCGTATCGCGGACTCGCGGCCCATGCCCGGGCCCTTCACTCGCACGTCGACCTCGCGTACGCCGACATCGAACGCCTTGTGGCCGGCACGCTCGCTCGCCACCTGTGCCGCGAACGGTGTCGATTTCTTCGACCCCTTGAACCCGCAGGCACCCGACGATGACGACACGATGGCATTGCCCTTGCGGTCAGTCACCGTTACGATCGTATTGTTAAAGCTCGCATGGATATGGACATATCCGAACGATTCGATCTTCCTCGCTTTCTTCTTCCGGGCTATGGCGTCAGCCTCTTTCTTCGCAACGAGTTTCTGCGCCTCGGTCATGCCCTGTTGTTTATTGTCAGCCACGATACTGCTCCTTCTTGATACTCATAGTTAGCCTTTCGACGGGGCTTTCTTCTTGCCCGCGACCGTTCTGCGTCCGCCGCCTCGTGCCGTGCGGGAATTCGTACGGGTGCGCTGACCGCGGAGCGGCAGTTTTTTCTGATGCCGCGTGCCGCGATACGTCTTGATATCCTTAAGCCGCTTGATGTTCATCATCACTTCGGTGCGCAACTCGCCTTCCACCTTCGTGGTCGACTCGATGGCTTCCCTCAGTGCGGTGATCTGTTCGTCGGTAAGGTCCTTCGCCTTCATGCCGACCTCGACATTCGCCTTGCCGCAGATAACGTGCGCGAGCGAACGCCCTATCCCATAGATCGCCGTAAGCGCTATCTCGAGGCGCTTATTGGGCGGTAGATCGATGCCTGCTATACGTGCCATGTGCTTTCTCCTTACGCCTGCTTTTGTTTATGACGCGGGTTCTTGCAGATCACCCGGATCACACCGCGCCGGCGCACTATCTGGCACTGGCTGCAGCGTTTTTTGATCGAACTTCGAACCTTCATGCACAACTCCTTACTTGTACCGGTAGATGATGCGGCCCTTCGTGAGGTCATAGGGCGAAAGCTCCATCATCACCTTATCCCCGGGGAGGATCCTGATGAAATTCATCCTCATCTTCCCGGAAATATGCGCGAGTATCTTGTGACCATTGGCGAGCTTCACCCTGAAAGTCGCATTCGGAAGCGATTCCACCACTTCACCCTCGACTTCTATGGTCTCCTTTTCAGGCATACCGCGCTAGCTCCTGTATGTCTTGACTTTTTTCATGAACCCGTCATAGTTGTGCATCTGCAGCCGGGACTCGATCTGTTTCATCGTGTCCAGATCCACAGCTATGAGAATAAGCAGCGACGTTCCGCCCATGAGGTACGGAAGCGACTGCGGGGCGCTTGAAAAAAGCGGGACTTTCATTATGAGATCGGGGAATACGGCGATCATCGCGAGGAAGAACGAACCGGCGAACGTAAGCCGTGAAAGCACTCCCTGCAGATATTCCGCCGTCTGCGTGCCGGGGCGTATACCGGGAACAAAACCGCCCGAACGTTTGAGGTTCTCGGCGATATCGACCGGATTGAAAAGCACTGACGTGTACAGATAGGCGAAACCGATGACGAGAAGGAAATAGATGGCGATATAAGACCAGCTTCCATGCGCAAAGAACATCAGGATGCCGTTCAGCCACTTCGCATGCACAATGCTCGAAAGCTGCGCAGGCAGCATGATGATGGCAGAGGCGAATATAATGGGAATAACACCGGACGGATTGATCTTGAACGGGATATGCGTGTTCTGGGCGCCATAGACCCGATTCCCGATGACCCGTTTCGCATACTGTACCGGGATACGTCGCTGGCCGCTTTCCTCGAACACGACGAAGAAAATGACGACGGCGAATATGGCGAACATGAGCACCATGGCGAGAGCATTGAAATCGCCCGTCTGGACCTTTGCGACCGTTTCGACTATGGTCTGCGGTATGCGCGCCGCTATGCCTGCATAGATGATGAGCGAGGTGCCGTTCCCTATGCCGCGTTCGGTTATCTGCTCGCCGAGCCATACGAGAAAGAGCGTACCGGTCACCGATGTGATGACCACAAGAAGGAGGAAGCCGATGCCCGGGTTCTCAAAATAGACCATCCTCCCGCCTTCGATGCCCTTTATCCAATTCGCCAAAGCGAATGACTGGACGGCGCAGAACACGATGGTCATATAACGCGTATATTGATTGATCTTTTTTCGACCCTGTTCGCCCTCTTTCTGAAGGCGTTCTATCGCGGGTACCATCACCGTCAGGAGCTGCATAACGATGGACGCGGTGATATACGGCATTATGCCGAGCGCGAATATCGTGAACTTGAACAACGCACCGCCGGAAAACAGATCAAGAGTACCGAGCAGACCCGAGCCGTTCTTTTCGAAATATTCGAGCAGCGCCGCGGGGTCGATGCCCGGCGTCGGTATGTGCGCGCCGATACGGTACACGATGAGAGCGCCGAGCGTAAAGAAAACACGGCTTCTCAGTTCCGGTATCTTGAATATGTTGGTGATGGGGCTTGCCATCAGTTGACCGCCTTCTTCGCCTTCTTCACTTTTTCAGGCCGCGTACGCTGCCAAACCTTATGCTCGATAAGAACGACCTTGCCGCCGGCTTTCTCTATCTTTTCCCGTGCCGACTTGCTTACGGCATCAACGGTGACCGTTACCGCACGGGTTATCGCCCCGTCGCCGAGCACCTTGATGCGATTGCCGTCGCTCGCAATGAAACCGCCCGCCTTGAGCACTTCGCGATCGACCGTATCTTTCCCGATGGCATCGAGATCTGCCAACGAGATCTCATCGACCGTCTTCTGAAAACGTTTATTGTTAAAACCGAATTTCGGCAGCCGGCGCAGGAGCGGTATCTGACCGCCCTCAAAACCGCCTTTGCGTCGATATCCGCTGCGGGCCTGCGCGCCTTTGTTCCCCTGACCGGACGTTGCGCCCCAGCCGGAACCCGTGCCGCGGCCGACACGTTTCGTATCTTTTCTGCTCCCTTTCGGGGGTATCAATGCTTTCTTATTTTCCATAAGATCACTTTACCTCGCTTACACGCACGAGATGCGAGACGGTGTTTATCATGCCCTGCACCGCCGGCGACAGCTCTTTCTCGACAACACGCACATGCCGTTTGAACCCGAGCGCACGCACGGTGTCTTTCTGGGCCTGCAGGTGCCGCAACGTTGATTTCATCAGCTCTATCTTCACTTTTTTCATCATCTTCTCCCGTGTTAGGACACGGCCTCGGTCTTCTCAGCGATACCGTATATTTCTTCGACCGTCTTCCCGCGCTTCCTTGCGACCGATTCGGCGTTCACCAGATGGGTAAGCGCATTGAACGTCGCTTTCGCGCTGTTCACCGGGGTGGACGATCCGAGATTCTTCGACAGAATGTTCTTCACACCGGCGACCTCAAGAACGGCGCGTACTGCACCGCCCGCGATCACACCGGTACCTTTGCTTGCCGGCTTGAGGAGTACACGCGTGCTCCCGTGCCTTCCGATGATCTCATGCGGTACCGTACCGCCGCGGAGACATACATCGACCATCGACTTCCGCGCATGATCATTGGCCTTGCGTATCGCTTCGGGCACTTCCTTTGCCTTACCGAAACCGAGTCCCACTTTGCCCAGTCTGTTGCCGAGCACGATGAGCGCCGAAAAGCTGAAGCGGCGTCCGCCCTTGACGACTTTTGCAACGCGCTTCAACGCGATCACCTTTTCCTCGAATTCCTTCTTCTCTTCCTGACCGAATTCCTGGTCCCTATCACGATTGCGCTTGGCCACTCTGTACTCCTTACCCGACTACACTAGAACGCGAGGCCTGCCGCCCGGGCAGCATCGGCAAGCGCTTTGAGCTTGCCCTGATAACTGAACCCGCTGCGGTCAAACACTACTTTCACGATATTCTTCTGCTTCGCCCGCTCTCCGATGAGCTTCCCCACCGCTTCTGCGGACGCAACATTCTTCCCGCCCTTCATATCCTTCTCTATCGTCGAAGCGCTTACGAGCGTGATGCCTTTCGTATCGTCGATTATCTGCGCCGATATATACTTGAGACTTTTGCTCACGGCAAGACGGGGGCGTTCCGTAGTTCCGATCACACGTTTCCGTATGCGCATCTTCCTGCGCAGTTTCGATGCTTTCAATCGTTCAGACGCGTTCATTCCTTCTTCCTCCTCGTTACTTCGCGGCAGCCTTGCCTTCTTTCTTGCGCACATACTCGCCCAAGTAACGAATGCCTTTCCCTTTATAGGGCTCGACCGAGCGCTGCTTGCGTACATATGCTGAGAACTCGCCGACCTGGTCCTTGTCAGCCCCTTCGATCGTTATGATGACCTGGTTCTTATCGACACCGAGCTTTATGCCCTTCGGTATGCCAATGCGCACATCGTGCGAGTAACCCACCTTAAGCACAAGATTGGCGCCCTCAACACTCGCGCGGTACCCCACCCCTTCAAGGGTGAGCGTCTTCTTAAAACCGCCGGTCACGCCCGCTATCATGTTCTGGATGAGTTTCCAGGTGAGACCAAGCTTGGCGGAATAGTTCTTTTTTATCTCCCGCAGAAGCTTCTCTTTATCCGTTATCTGCAATGCCGGAGGCGTAACAGTGACCGATCCGTCATTCGACTGAATAACCACGTCGGATGAGAACGTCTTTACAAGCTCGCCGAGCTTTCCCTTTACCGTGACCGTGCTCCCGGAAACGGAAACCGTCACATCCTTGGGGACTGCAATAGGTCTTTTTGCGATTCTGCTCATACTATTTGTCCTTGCATATTCATCACCATACGTAACAAACGACCTCGCCGCCAACCTGCATGGCGCGAGCCTTCTTGTCGGTGATCATACCCTTTTGCGTCGAAATTATCGCTATACCAAGACCGTTCAATACACGCGGCATGGTTTCCACCGTCGTATACACGCGCAGCCCCGGTTTTGAGATCCGCTTTATCCCGTCGATAGCGCATTTCTGCGAATCGTCGTATTTGAGGACGATCTTTATCCGAGAGAACCGCCGGCCCTTTACCTCGACCTTGCGGACGTTCTCAACGAACCCTTCGTCCTTCAGTATCTTCATAACATTGAAGATCTTCCCGCTGAACGGCACCTCGACGGCGCTTTTCTTCGCCATCATGCCGTTTCGCACCATGGTCAGTGCATCACCGATCGTATCATGAACGCTCATCGTGCTCTCCTACCAGCTTGCCTTGGTGACACCGGGTATCATCCCGTTGCTCGCCAATCTTCGGAAACATAAACGGCACATATCGTAGTCGCGCAGGTATGCCCGCGGACGTCCGCAAATGGGACAGCGGTTGTGCTTCCGCGTTTTGTATTTCGGTTTTTTGAGCGCCTTTAAGCGCATCGCGAGACGTGCCATTCTTTTTTCTCCTACTTTTTCCTGAATGGAAGGCCGAGCCGTGTCAAAAGCTCGAGCGCTTCTTCATCCGTTTTCGCCGTCGTACCGATGGTGATGTTCATTCCCTTGATCATATCGGTCTTCTCATATGAGACTTCGGGGAATATGATATGTTCCTTGACGCCGAGATTGTAATTCCCCTGGCCGTCGAAGCCCCGGCGCGGTATTCCCTGAAAGTCCCGCACGCGCGGAAGCGCGATATAGATGAGACGCTCAAGAAAATCATACGCACGATCGCCGCGGAGCGTCACCATACAGCCGATGGGAAGTCCCTCGCGAAGTTTGAAATTCGATATGGCCTTCTTGGCGCGTGTCTTCATCACGCGCTGGCCGGCGATAAGGCTCAACTCTTCGGCAGCGGTATCGACGAATTTCTTATCCTCGATAGCCTTGCTGACGCCGATGTTGAGCACGACCTTGGTCACGCGGGGCACCGCCATGATCGACGTGTACTTCATCGCCTCCTGCATCTCGGAGCGCACTTTCTTGTGATACAATTCCTTCAAACGCATACTCGTTCCTTACTACTTATCGATAAGCTCACCGGACGACCGCTCGAAGCGCTTGGCAGCGCCGTCGACGATCTTTCTCCCGATGCGTGTAGCTTTACCCGTCTTTGCCGATACGATCATGACCTTCGCGATATGCATCGGCGCCTCGCGCTCGATGATCCCGCCCTTCTGGTGCTCACGGCTCTTCTGCACCGTCTTCTTCATGAGATTAACGCCCTTCACCGTCACCCGTCCGAGCGCGCGATCAACGGAGATGACCTCCCCGCGCTTACCCTTATACGTTCCGCTGATGACCTCGACCGTGTCACCCTTGCGGATCTTGAACTTCACAGAACGATTGGCTTCGATAATGGCCTTTTTTGCATTATATGTCTTCGGCATCCCGCTCTCCCTAGAGGACTTCCGGCGCAAGCGATACTATCTTCATGAAACCGCAGTCGCGAAGCTCGCGTGCTACGGGTCCGAAGATGCGCTTGCCGCGCGGTTCCAGTTTATCATCGATAACAACAGCGGCATTATCGTCGAACCGGATGTACGATCCGTCCTTCCGCTTTATCTCTTTCTTCGTCCGGACGATCACCGCTTTCACGATGCCGCCTTTCTCGAACGCCGATGTCGGTATGATGTCCTTGATCGAGCAGACGATCACATCGCCGACCGAGGCATAACGCCTTCGCGTACCGCCGAGGACCTTGATGCATTTAAGCCGTTTAATACCGGTATTGTCCGCGACGGAAAGCCGGCTCATTAATTGTATCATACGTGTTTCCTTCCCCGCGCCTTATGCCTGCGTTCCGGAGGCATCTGCTTCTGCTTTCACGGGCGCCTCGGCAGCCGCCGGCTTCTGCGGGACCTTCTTCTCAACTTTCATGGCCTTCTCAACATCGGCCTCAAGTCCTGTATCGACAACAATACCGTCGGCCTTCTTCACTATCGATTGAAGCCGGAAGTGTTTTTCTCGGCTCAACGGACGGCATTCGATTATTTCAACTTCGTCCCCGACCGTGCACTCGTTCTTCTCATCATGCACCTTGTACTTCTTCGATGACACGATACGTTTCCGATAGAACGGATGCACCTTATGCCCCACGACCTTCACGACCGCGGTCTTCTTCATCTTTGTGCCGACCACCGTTCCGATGAGGACTTTTTTCTTCGTCTCAGTCACGATACACCTCTTATTGCTTCGCAAGCGAATGCTTGCGCATCATTGTTTTTATTCTTGCCACATCACGACGCGCCGCTTTGATGAGATGCGTCTGCGTCAACTCGCCGGTGACCTTCGTGAACCGCCGCTTCTGATGCTCCGCCTCTGTCTCCGCAAGCTTCGCCTTAAGCTGCTCGGGATTCATGTCGCTGAACGATGTTTTTGTCTTATCTTTCTTCGCCATACACTTACCCTTCGCGCTTCACGAATTTCGTTATCACCGGAAGCTTGAACCTCGCAAGCCTGAACGCCTCACGCGCTGTCGCTTCGTCAACTCCGGCCATTTCGAACAACATTCTGCCCGGCTTAACAACGGCCACCCAGAATTCCGGGTTCCCTTTGCCTTTCCCCATCCGCGTTTCAGCGGGCTTTTTCGTGTACGGCTTGTCCGGGAATATGCGTATCCAGAGCTTACCGACACGCTTCATATAGCGCATAATGGCGACACGCGCCGCCTCAATCTGCTTGTCCTTCACCCAGCACGGTTCTGTCGAGATGAGACCATAATCACCGAACGCAAAATCGCTCCCGCGCTTGGCCATTCCTTTCATCCGGCCGCGATGATGTTTTCTGAACTTGGAACGAGCCGGGGCAAACATTATGAAACTCCTTTGCTCGTGACTACCTTGCCGGCGTCATCCTGCAATTTTTTCTCTTTTTTATCGAGTATCTCGCCTTTATAGATCCACGTCTTTACGCCGATCAATCCATATGTCGTAAGCGCTTCAGCCGTACCATAATCGATGTCCGCACGGAGCGTATGGAGCGGCACAAGACCTTCCTTGTACTTTTCCGTCCGTGCAATGTCGGCCCCGCCGAGACGGCCGGCGCAGACGATCTTTATGCCCTTGGCGCCGCTTCTCATGGCCTGAGAGACCGCCTGCTTCATGGCACGTCGGAACGAGGCACGCATCTCAAGCTGTCGCGCGATAGACTGCGCTACGATAGCAGCGTCGATATCCGGCTGCTTTATTTCCTTTATGGATACCTGCAGCGGCATCGCCGTTAATTTCTGCAGTACGCCCTTGAGCACCTCAACACGCGCACCCTTGGGGCCGATGACGACACCGGGTCGTGCGGAGATAATGAACACGTTGATGCGGTCCGAGAACCGCACGATCTCGATATTCGATATCGCCGGGTCATAATGCTCGCGCTTGCCGCCGCCCGATTTCTTCTGCTCATCTTTGAGCGTCTTCGAATAGAACGTACCGACCGCGCTGCGGATGCGGATATCTTCATGCAGGTGCTTCGTATAATTCCTGCTGTCGAACCACTTCGACGGCCACGTGCGGTTGACGCCCAGCCGAAGCGATATTGGATTGACCTTCTGTCCCATTATTCGATCACTCCTTTTTCGCCGTTTTCGGCGCGGCCTGTTTTACCGGCACCGCCGTTTTTTCCGGCGATGTCGGCTTAGCAGATGCTGCCGCTTCTTTCACCGGTGCCGCGATGATACCCATGCCTTTTTTCTTCCGGATCTTTTCCGGCTTCAGATCGCTCGTCAGCGTGAGCGAAACGTGCGAATACATCTTCGTTATCGAACCGGCGCTCCCGCGCGGCATGGGCTGCGAACGTTTGAGGCGCGTACCCATATCGACTCGAGCCTCTTTTACCCAAAGCGTATCGGGGTTGAGATTGCGGTTCGTGAAAAGAGCATTCGCCATGCCGCTCTTTATCGCCTTTGACAAGGTGTGCGAGCTTTTCTGCGGCAATGTCCGGAGATTCGCAAGCGCACGCTGCACATACTGACCTTTCACGAACGGCAGAAGACGCGCTATTTTATTCCGTCCTATACGGACGTGACGAACGTATACTTTGAAATCCATGATCGCTATCCTGCCTTCTCGGTCTCGGCCTTCGATACGCCGCCGTGCACACGGAACATCCGTGTCGGTGCGAATTCACCGAGTTTGTGGCCGATCATATTTTCCTGGACATAGACCGGGATGAACGTCTTGCCGTTGTGCACATTGATGGTCATTCCCACCATTTCCGGGATAATGGTCGACGCACGCGAGTACGTCTTAATGGCATGTTTGTTGCCGCCCTGTACGGCCAACTGAACCTTCTTGAACAGGTTCTTGTCGACGAACGGCCCTTTTTTGATCGAGCGTGACACTTATTTGCCTCCGCGTTTGACGATGAGTCTATTCGAATATTTTCTTTTCTTACGCGTCTTAAAACCTTTGGTAAGCTTGCCCCAGGGAGAGACCGGATGCGGATTGCCCTGGCCGGATTTCCCCTCGCCGCCTCCATGCGGATGGTCGACGGGGTTCATGACGACGCCGCGCACCTTCGGCCTTCTGCCGAGCCAGCGCATACGGCCTGCCTTGCCTATCGTGACGTTAAAGTGGTCTGCATTACCGAGCTGCCCGACCGTCGCATAGCAGCGAACAAGCACCTTGCGCTCTTCGCCTGAACGAAGCCGTACGATGCAATACTCGCCTTCTTTCGCGGTTATCTGAGCGCCGCCGCCTGCCGCACGCACCAGCTGCGCGCCCTGACCGGGATGTATCTCTATATTGTGGATGATGGTACCGAGGGGTATCTTCGACAACGGGAGCGCATTGCCCACCGCTATCTTCGCATTCTCTCCCGACATCACACGGTCACCGGCCTTAAGGCCTTCGGGCCAGAGAATATAGCGCTTGTCGCCATCGGGATAATGCAGGAGCGCAATGCGTGCCGTACGATTGGGATCGTACTCAACGCTCACCACCTTGGCATCGACATTGCGTTTATCGCGCTTGAAATCGATCTCGCGGAACAGTTTCTTGTGTCCGCCGCCGCGCCGCCGTACCGCGATGCGTCCGAGGGAACTGCGTCCCGAGATGCGTTTCTTGCCGCGCGTGAGTTTTTTACACGGCGTGTCCGACGTTATCTCATCGAATCCCGTTACCGTCCGGTAGCGGAGCGTCGGGGTGAGTGGTCTGAAACTTTTTATGCCCACGGCTGTATCCTTATTTCAACGCTTCGATTTTTTCGCCCTTACCGAGCGAGATGATAGCCTTCTTCCACAGCTGCGTATACCCGCCCGCGCTCATGCGGCGGTTCTTCTTACGCGGCTTCACATTGATGATGCTGCAGGAGGTCGGCTTTACATTATACAGAGTGCTTATCGCCTTCATTATCTCCGTCTTGTTCGCATCCTGGCGCACACGGAACGTATACTGTCGCTTGTCGTTCTTGCCTTCCTTGAGCTGATTGCTTTTCTCGGTCAGCATGGGCGTGAGTATTGCGGTGAATTTATTCTGTTCCATGATCCCTTACCCGGCCTTCGCGATACTTTTCACACGATCGCTCAATTTTGTCATCGCCGACTTCGTGACGATTATCTCATCGGCGTAGAAAAGCGGATGTATCGCCAGCGCGTCGGCGTTCAAAAGCTCAAGCTTTCCGATATTGCGCACCGAAAGGAGCAGGTTCCGATATATCTTATCATCACCGGTCTTCCCCGCGATGAAGGCCACCGATTTCGAGCCTTCCTTCCTCACCTTCTTGATGAACGTCGCCATCCGCTTCGTCTGCGGCTTATCAATAGCAAGGTCCTCAACGACGGTGAGATTATTCTCGCCATGTTTGAGCGAGAATACTGAAAGGAGCGCCAAGCGCTTGATCTGTTTCGGGAGCGTATAGTGATAGTCGCGCGGGCGTATCGCGTGAACATGCCCGCCGCCCACCCATACCGGTGAACGTGTCGAACCGGCGCGTGCACGGCCCGTGCCTTTCTGACGGAACGGCTTGCGCCCGCCGCCGGAAACCTCATCGCGGGACTTCGTCTTGCTCGTCCCGTGACGGCGATTGGCCAGTTCGTTCTTTATCGCTTCATAGAGCGCGTTCTTGTTCACTTCGGTCTTTACGAGCGAATCCGCGACGTCGATGGTCGACGCTTTCGATCCTTGTTCATTTATTACCGTAAGCTGCATACCATTCTCCCGATCACGCCGTCGCTTTCTTCTGCTTCACCGATGAGGTGAGCTTTACTATCGAATTCCGCGCACCCGGCACGGCCCCGCGGACTATTATCAGATTGTCTTCCGTACGTATCTCCATGACCTTGAGGTTCTGTATCGTTACCACGGTACTTCCCATATGGCCGGGCAGTGCCTTGTTCTTGAACACGCGACCCGGATAGGAACGCTGCCCGATAGAACCGACATGCCGGTGGAAATTCGATCCATGGCTGCCCGGTCCGCCGCGCATGCCGTGGCGCCGAATGACGCCCTGAAAACCCTTACCCTTGGTAACGGCGGTCACATCGACAAAATCGCCTTTATTGAAAAGGCCGACCGTCAATTCCTGCCCGACGGTGTACTGGCTTACATCCTCAAGGCGGAATTCCTTGAGGAATCGCTGGGGTTTCACATTGCGCTTCTTGAAGTGGCCGATCTCCGGCTTCTTCAGATGTTTCTCTTTGACATCACCGTAGCCGACCTGCAACGCTTTGTAGCCGTCGGTGGTGACGTCCTTTATCTGGGTGACAAGACACGGTCCCATTTCCAGCACGGTTGCCGGTACGGCCGTACCATCTTCAACGAAAATGGTCGTCATGCCCAATTTTTTTCCTATCAAGCCTATCATAGGCGTATCCTCGAACCGAAATTTGTTCGCCGAAGCGAGCACGTTACTGCTTCACTTCAACATCGACACCGGCCGGTAATTCCAGCCGCTTCAGCGATTCCATCGTCTGCGATGTAACGTTGAAGATATCGATCAGCCTCTTGTGAATGCGCATCTCGAACTGCTCCCGCGACCTGATGTTCACGTGCGGGGAGCGCAGTACGGTAACGCGCCGTATGCTCGTGGGAAGGGGTATCGGCCCCGACACGCGCGCACCGGTCTTCTTCACGTTCACCGTGATCGATTGCGCCGACTGATCGATGAGCTCGACGTCGAACGACTTCAGTTTTACTCGTATGCGTTGTGCGTTCATCTCTCGTTCTTATCCTTGGACTTTCGTATCTATGAAAGCGCCGCGGCTTACAC